>DATFMO010000023.1:0-4949 GCA_035266925.1 Sunxiuqinia sp.
TGGTCTTCTGACCTTCGTTGTAGTTCAAGTATTCCGTTCCCACAGTTCCCACAGAATTTGTACTGCCATCATTTAGCACGTTCAGCATGACGCTTCCATCGACAGGGTTTAATGAAGATGAATAGTAAAAAGGGTTGTAATAACGCGATAGGTCAAAATGGGCATAACGTTTCACATACGCCATGGCTCGTGCCTTCAAGCCAGGAACAATCATTCCCAAATCCTGATTGACTTCAAACTGAGGCTGTACCGATGAATTTTTATAGACCTGGTACCCTTTTACCATCTCAGCATATGGGTTGGTCAATAATTGCAAACTGCCGCGTCCCTCGATATCGCCTCCAAATAATGGATGTTGAATGTATGGCAACAACGAAGCCGGATATACTGCCGGAAATTTAACCGGGTTTGACCACAGTGAACGCAAGAACGTGTCTGATCCACCACCGATTGGACCAGTATAATCATCAAACTGACCATACATACGGAAAACCACTTCGGTTGACTTGGTCACGTTGAGGTTAACGTTCGTCCTGATTGAATAGTTTCTCAGTTTAATATTGTTGTTGAAATTGTTTAATTTGTCAACTTTCAAAACCCCATTATCAACATTGTAAGTACCTGAAACATAATAGCGTGCTTTCTCGCTTCCCCCGCTGACACTTCCATTGTACGATTGGTTCATAGTGTAATTCTTGATCAATTGATCGATCCAGTTATTATTTGGATACAACAATGGATCATCGCCAGCAGCTGTATGACTAATTTTCGTTTGAGAATAAGGCAAGACTGAATTGGGGTTGCGTGTCAGCGCTGCTTCATTGGCAAGACTCATGTAAGTAATGTTATCAGCCAACTGAAAGTTTCGTGTATTCGTAGAAATTTTGTTTTCTACCCGGAAATCGAATTTGGTTTTTCCTGCCCTCCCCGATTTAGTGGTAATCAATACAACGCCATTGGCGCCACGCGCTCCATACACTGCGGCTGCTGTCGCATCTTTCAATACCGAGAACGATTCGATATCATCAGGCTGCAAGCGCGCCATATCCGTACTGGTTGATTCAATGCCATCGATCAGGATCAACGGGTCGACCTTACCTGATCCAAAAGTTCCCAATCCACGGATAAAGAATTGGGAGT
The DNA here is from genome assembly GCA_035266925.1 of Sunxiuqinia sp. Taxonomy (GTDB): domain Bacteria; phylum Bacteroidota; class Bacteroidia; order Bacteroidales; family Prolixibacteraceae; genus Sunxiuqinia. Next base: position 1,141 of record DATFMO010000023.1, read on the forward strand.
TGTCTTCTCCTGGCTCGCCACTTCGCTGATAGGCAATCAAACCGCTAATTTTACCGGCCAGGGCATTGGTTAAGTTATTGGACGAAGTTTTCAGCTCTTTCGCAGAAATGGTCGTAATGGAGCTCACCATACTTTCTTTTTTCTGTGTACCGAAACCAACAGCCACGATTTCTCCCAAACCAACCGTTTCATCCTTCAACACCACATCAATCTTCGTTTTATTTTCAACGGGGACTTCAACGGTTTTCATCCCCACAAATGAAAATTGCAAAGTGGAAGTTGGTGGAACATTGCCCAAAATATAATTGCCGTCAAAATCGGTAATTGTCCCTATAGTTGTCCCTTTCACAATAATGGTAGCTCCGGGGATGGGTTTACCATCAGTACCGGTGATCAGCCCTTTTACCGTTATTATACCATCTTGTTGTTCTCCTGAATAACTTTCATTTTGCGAGGCCTCCGGATTCGCCAGATCAGAATTTCGAGTCTTCTGATGCGAAAGACCATTGGCCATTCCCGATAAACTGAAGAAAAATGAGAGGATAAAAATTAATTTCATTTTTCGAAAAGGAATCAACACGCATTCCCCTCTTGCGAAAGGATTACATAGTCGTAATTTTCTCATAAGTCTGATATATTAAGTTATGAATCTTAATTAATTTTATTAAAATAAAATGCATTGCGATTGCAAACAGCACGGTATTTTGAATGTATTTACCAAGTTTCTTTTCATAGGTTAAGTATTTTCATCGCCTGATTTAATCAGTTTGTTAAATAGCTATCATTTTTATAAACCCGCACATAATCGACTTCGAAGGTAATCGGGAATTTGGAGTCCATCGGAGTTCCTCCATTTGAGCCAATTGCCAGGTTGAGTAAAATATAATATTTCTGATCACCGAGGAACGGGTTTGTCCCATCGGGATTGATCGTTTTGTTTAGTTCAATTGTATTGATTATTGTCCCATCAATCGAAATTTGTATCGTTGTTTTATCCCACTTCATTCCCCATATATGGAATTTCTTTACCCAATCCGGATCCTTTTTAAGCAATTCTGAAATGGGCGTCTTTGCGCTGTCCCACTCCCCACTGTAGTCATCGTTGGATCCCCAAGCTGCATTGGCCAAAATAGTTGAAATATTATTGATGCGATAAAATTCCATGACATCAATCTCTCCACAAAAAGGCCAATTTGAGTTAGTCCCCAACAGCCAGATGGCGGGCCAGGCGCCTCCTGTCGTATCGATCCGTGCCCTAAATTCGTAATAACCCGGACCAGTCCATTCCTGTAGTCCTTTTGTGATCAAGCATGATGAGCTGTAGTTAGCATATTCACTATTGGTTCGCCAATCGCTGTTTTGTGGGTTATAATAAGGATTGTCAACCCGTTCCTTCTTTCCTTTTATGAGCAACCGACCTTCCTCACAATATGCGTTTTGAGGTTGGTACCACTGCAGTTCCCGGTTCCTGACAAATCCATATTCGTAAGCCCAATTGCTGGCGTCCGGCTTTCCATCCTTATCGAATTCATCATGCCAAACCAACTTCATTCCCGGTATTTGTTTGGGAGCTGCCTGATCAACTTCAAATGGATTAGCCGTACCGTTGGTTCGGGTTCGTGCGTTTAAGCCCAACGTCAAAAAAAAGAAAAGGGTAAAATTTGTTAAAATCAGTGTTCGTTTTGAAAATAGGTTTTTCATTCGGTTCTATTCCTTGGTTACTCAGTCGAATAATACTGCCTTGTGCCTGCCCTGCCCAACGATATACCCGTCTCAATAGCGAATGTGTTTTCATTGGACAAAGCGACGGTACAAATATGAAAAGAGAAAAAAAAAGGATTTGGAATAAATCCGAAAAATGCTGTCAGGAAATCAAAACCAGTTGTAATTTTTCGGAAATTAATAATACATATTTCACCCATTACACTACAAAAACCTGACTATGAAAACATTACAAAAACCGGATACCCCTTTCAACTTTTCATGAAGCGCCAGGTACAAAAAAAGATTCCTTGGAATTAATTGCCAGTCAAGTGTTTACACCTTCGTTGCCTGGCTTTATTTCAGGACAACTTTATGAGTTAAAACCTTCCCATCATTGTATAGAACAGCAATTAAATAAAGTCCCTTCCCCCATTTGCCGGTGTCAATAGGCATCGTTTCAGAAATTGGAACCAGTTTTTTCAAGATCTGCCCATTGGAGTTGAAAACGGTAACTGAGCTGACCTCCCCAAATCCCGAACTTAAATCAATGTTGATCCGATCGGAGGCCGGGTTGGGGAAAACCAAGATTCCCAATCGGCCCGCCACCGCATTTGAAACGGATGTTGCCCCACAGGTCAGACAAGTAAGGTGGATAAAATTAAGTTTGGCATTGACAGAACTCAGGCTTGGCCGCACCGTTATTTTCCCATCATTTACCGACACGGTGTCGGTTCCGATAAGCATTGATTCGGCCGGGTGCGTCCCCCGCACAAAAACTTTCCCCTCAACTTCGACCACGTGGTAGCTATCTGTGTAGTCGGGATCACCGCAGCCTATTGTTACACGATAGGTTCCATTGCTGACCGCCATTTCCCAAATTTTGTCCGGTCCATCCTTTTGCATGTGATCGAACGTATTGAATATGGTATCACTGGTTGATTGACGATCCCTCATATTCCCGGAATTGTCGGCATTCCAACCATAAACATATCCATTCCCACGATCGCCATAGGTCAATCCGTTGTCGACCAGATAGCCACTCGGTGGATTTGATGAGACCGGTTGGAAATTGATTTGAACATCACCTTTCATGATAGAATCCTGATGGGCCATTCCACTGGGGTCGAAATACCACACACATGAGTCACGATAGCTACCACCTCCTTTGAAGCCAACAGTACGAATGATATTCTTGCCAGCTTTGAGCAGGCCTTGCTCCCACTTGAAGATATGATCGACAGCTGTTAAAATCGGATACAAACTGTCGTTGAGCCGTATAGAAACCGAGTCGCAATTCGAATAGACTTTCACTTCAACCAATGAATCAAGCCTTTCCCGATATCTTCGGCTCGAAATATAGACAAAGGGATCTGTTGTCCAATTGGCCTTGTAAAAAAAGAAGGCGTCCTTTTTCGTCTTGCGATCCCGGGTGACCAAACCTTTGTCATTGATTCCCGGGGCAATTCCTTCAAACCGGCCATCCGATGCAAAATCGAATCCCACCCACAGCGCTGTCCCCCAAATATACGGACGTTGCTTTATGGCTTTCCAATACCTTTCATGAAAGTTACTTTGGTATTCCTCTGGATGATAAAAACTTCCGGTATTTGGTGGAAATGGATTTTCCACATGATCAGCGGTATCGGCCCCGGCCCCATATTCACTCAATCCAATTTTAAAATCCAGATGGTTCTTGTGCATGTTGTCGGCCCACGAATCAAAATCGTTGTAATTCCCTCCATACCAACCAATGTACTTGTTGAATGCAATCAAATCTGGGATTGAATGGGTCGCCCGGTCATCCAACATGGCTGCGGCGGTCGTCAGCCTGGTTGAATCGAGCTGGTGGGCAATGGTATTTAAATCTCCGATCAAAGCGGCCGGGTCTGGCCCGCTCAAAAAATTAATTTCATTAAAAAGCCCCCAGAAGAAAACCGAGGGGTGATTGTAGTTCTGTTTGATCAACTCCCGCAATTGTGTTTTTGCGCTATTGGTAAACATGGCGCTGTAACTGACCTTGTTGATGACCGGAACTTCGGTCCACAGAATCATGCCCGAGGTATCGCAATAATTATAAGTATATTGCCCGTGTTGGTAATGTGCCA
>DATFMO010000024.1:0-3904 GCA_035266925.1 Sunxiuqinia sp.
AAAAGTGAATCATGGATTGAAAGTCGTCCGGATCGGTCCCACCGATATCCGAACTCACGATGACACGCGGTTTTTCATTCGCACCTGAAGAATTAATATTTGACGAACAACTACAAAAGCTGAATGAAATAATTGCCAATAAAAGGAAATGAATAGGATTCCAATTCGTGAATCGTTCATTCATGGTAATAGATTTAGTTGGTTATAGGTTATTGTAAAAAAATGAAAGCCAGAAACGGACTATTTTGGGGAAATCATTGCCCTCAAATCCGGATTATCCTCAATCATCAAACTGGTCATGATGAATGGGCCAATCGCTTTTCCATCGTTGGAGCGCACCTTTTCGCTAATGTAGTAATCAAATGTGCCATCGCGACGATGATTGTCTGCAGGTCCCAAGCCGGCACCAGCGCAACACGAGGTAATTTCAAGGTTCCCGTTTTCATCGGTCTTAATGAATTGATTTAAAATGCCATTGTAGGCTTTCATCGCCGGCGTCATATACGATTTATCTAAAATTCCTTTCCCCAAGCCTTTGACCATGCCATAGGCGAACATGCATGAGCAGGTAGCTTCCAGATAATTACCTTGGCGATCTGGCAAATTTATCACCTGGTACCAAACACCGGAGCTGTCCTGTTGAAACGAAATAACAACATCAGTTAAATCTTTGAACATGGTGACCAACCTGGCGTAATCCGGGTGATTTTTGGGCAGGTAATCAAGTACATCAATAATGGCCATGTACAGCCAGCCATCGCCCCTTCCCCAGAAATTTTTGGAAAGGCCGGTTTCCGGATCAGCCCAAAAGATACTTTTGGTCGCGTCCCAACCATGGTAATAAAGACCGGTCTTTGGATCCTTCATGTGCTTTTCAACCAATAAGAACTGTTTAGCGACATCAGCAAAATTGGCCGTATCGCCAAAAGTTGCGATATACTGCGCGTAAAATGGATCCGCCATGTAGAGGCCATCCAACCACATTTGATTGGTGTAAATCTTTTTGTGCCAAAAACCACCTTCCGACACTCGCGGCTGTTCACGAAGCTGGTTCCGCAATGTTTCAATGGCCTTTCGGTAACGTTCATCGCCAGTCTTTTTATATAGAGGGAAAAGAATTTTTCCTGAATTGATGTCATCCAATTTAAAATCAGCTTTCTTGTAATCTTTAATGTTTCCGGCTGAATCGATCAACACATCCGCATACGTGTCTTTCACGTAGTTGAAATACTTTTGGTCACCGGTTTTCTCGCTAACTTCAAGTAGCGATTTGCACACCAATCCCTGAACATATCCCCATCGAGGCCGTGTATTAAAATCAATCATCCAGGCTTTGGGATTGTTGTTCATCACCGATTCGGCCATCAAGACAGCATAGTTCTCTTGGTCGCTTTCCGTTGGATTTCGGGATTTTTTGGTTCCGTTGCATTGGATCAGAAAAAAGGCGAGTGTACTCAGAAATAGAATCTTTTTCATGGTAAAACTTTTACTTATTAGGTTTGAATGGTAAACAAATATAGGTAGTATTTATGTGAATACATCTACTTTAGCATGATTTCGCTTTCGTTTTACTTCGTTTAAGTTTCATATCTTTTCGTTTCTTTAAAAATCCTGGGTTAGCAGTCAAATTCGTTGCTCAGAAAATCAAGTTCGTCCTCACTATTTTTCATCCGAATTTCATAACTTGTACGGAAAAAAGGGTCTTTTTCTCTCAATCGATTGAAAATTGACTAACAACTTGAAAATAAACTGAAAAAATTCGTGAAAAGGGACCGGACGTTCTCAATGGCTATTTTCAAATTTTATTTGTACCAACCAAATACAAATAAAATTGATTCAACAGAAAGTGCATCAGCCTTTAATGACTGATGTTATTGACTTTTCTGCATGCAAAATGTTGCATATTCAACTAAAATCGATTCATCATGTCAAAAACAAAATGGAGTATTCTGGATACCCTTTTTATCCTTTTCACGTCAATCACTATTCTTTTGCTAATCTTCTGGATTGTGGGACAGATCAGAGGACTCGACACTTTCAATCAACTTCCAGATTGGCTTGTGGGCCTTACGGATAAGATATGGGGATTTCTAATTTCAAGTGGACTTTCTATTTTAACGTATTGGTTAAAATCAAAGCACAAACATTCACCCAATTATCTGTTATGGACATTGATCACGACAAGCTTTCTTCTAGCGCTGGTTATTGGAGTTTCAGTAGCCTTTAACACCATCTCACCACAACCTGACACTCCACAAACGGGAGAAATCAAGTTCCAGCTTGCCTATGAAAATGCACCTGTCCAATTGTCTTTTGCACAAAAAGCCCCGAAAGGCTTACAACAAAATATCGTGCCGCAAGACAATGGATACTTCCAGGTACAAAAAGTTAACTTGCCGTCGGTAGATGAAAACTTCTATGCAAAAGCAAATAAGAAAGTAAAATCGAGTGAGTATAAAAATAGTGCAGTGCAAAAATCCATCGAAATTTGCTTTACCAGAATAAAATCTGAGTTGTCCGAAGATGGATGTATCGCCGTTCTTGAATCCCATGTTTTCAATCATTTTCGCTTAGGTAAAAATGATCCCGGATGTGTGCGATTGTGTAATGATCAAACATCAAACAGATTTAGTTTTTCCAACCTATTTACTTCGGCATACGCCCTATCTCCTGCTCTGCCACAAGCATATGCCGGATGGACCGTTCCAAATCTTGAAACGTTGAATTCGAAACGTGAATATGGTTTTTCTCAGGTTAGTATTGAAAGTTTGGATTTGCCTCAAAATTTAAAAGAAGCCAATAATTATACAAAAGCTATTTATGTGAATGATACTCCCATTTACTTCGATGGATTTCTTCCTGAAGATTTAAATTATCCTTTTCAATACGATAATGGCATCGACTTGGAATTTGGATTGGAAAATTTGAATTTCTCAGGAAAACATAATGGATATGAAAATCTAAAAGTAGTTATTTCATTTTATAAAAATGACCAGTTTATTTCAGCCACAAACTGCAATCTACATTTTGTCGCTTTGCGAACCATTGGGCCATATACAATATCTTCATCTGATAGCGCGCGGTTTCAATGGAAAGCAAAATATAAAACTTCAGCAAAGAAGGAATATGAGATTTTCAATTATTCGACAACAGACTTAAATGTTGCAAACCGTAAAAAAAACATGTTAGACCACGCAAATCTGAAGTACAAAGACTATTCACTAGTTGGTGTTGTTCGACCTCCATTGAATGACAATAAGAACTATGGCGTAGTCATTGGACTAGTACTTCCGTCCAAACAAATCAAGTTCACATTTAGTGATCAAGAAGAAAAAGCGCTTCTCAAGTGGATGAAACTGCAAAACAACTCAGTCTTTGAAACATCGGCATATCCGTTCCCACTTACAGGAGACAAGTAAATTTAACAATCTTGAAAAACCCGATCTGCATTATCATAATGGGAGCCGCCGTCAGGGACAACGGGCAACCATCCGGTGCCTTGAACAGACGGATACGATCAGCGCTTGAAATAGCTAAAAATCAAACAGACGTCTGGTTTCTGGTGACTGGTGGTATTGGGAAAAACAATTTTTCTGAAGCTGAGGTCATGAAAGAAACTCTACTTCGCCATAAAGTATTGCCGGAAAAAATTATTGTGGATGATCAATCGAAAGACACGCTGGATTCTGTCGTTATTTGCTCCCGCATATTGAAAGACCACTTGCCAACATTTCAATCAGTTGTTGTATGTTCTGACATCTACCACGTTCCTCGTTCCCGGTGGCTTTTTTACCTGAGGGGAATTAAAACTCAACGTACAAAAGTCCAAAGTGGCTTACCTGCAAACGGATTAATAAAGTGGATGTATTACTACATCAGGGAATTGGCCGCCATTGTTTATGAC
>DATFMO010000025.1:0-4145 GCA_035266925.1 Sunxiuqinia sp.
AAAGAAGAAAAAGATTTTTGAGCATCAATCCGGGCTCGTTGTATCCAAACCTTAATGAAAACCTTCTGAACAATCTCTTCCGGATCAACTTGTGGAGGAGCTAATTTTTTGACAAAGCCTTTCAGCTTGTTCTTGTATTTATAAAATAAAACCTCGAAAGCCAGTTGGTCGTCGTCCTTCAATCTGGCTGCCAGGTTCTGGTCAGTATAAAGATCTAATTTTTTCAATCGTTTAAGGTCTGTAGGTCTGGATCAAAGATAGTTGTTTTGATGGCGACTATAACTACAAAATACTAAATTGGGGATGCATCCCGGGGAATGGGACTGCCGCTAATCAATTCATAAAATAAAAAAGGAATTTGTCTTGTTATTAAGCAGCTTCCTCCAATAATGGCTTTGAAGCATCCAGTCGTGAAAACAAGAATGCACTGATCAGCAACATACCGGCAATCACATACAATGGGAAGTTATAGTTTCCTGTAAAATCGACCAGATAGCCAAAAGCAGCAGCACAAATGAAACCACCGAGATTTCCGGCTGTATTCATAGCTGCCGAAATAGTTCCTCCCAGCTCCTTGCCAATATCGATACAAATGGCCCAGGCACTTGGCAGCATCAGATCAATCACCCCAAAACAAAGGGAAAGAAAAACAAATACTTCGACTTTTCCCGGAATGAAACCAGCCAGAAACATAAAAAGGGAAGAAACAACCAGACCGGTGACGCCCAAAATCCGGCGACCAATTTTCAGACCATACTTTACTGAGAATTTATCGCTGAGGTAGCCACCGGAAATGTTTCCAATCACACTCATTAGGAAAGGCACAGCGACAGCATAAGTCAGCTGGCTTTTTGAAAAGCCCCTGCCCTGCTCCATAAATGTTGGGAACCAGGAAAAGAAAAACCAACTTCCCCAGGCATAAAACCAATACATGGCCAACAAAATCCAGAATTGCCGTTTGCTCAATATCTTTTTCCAAGGGGTTTTTACTTTCTCCAGTTGAAGCTTTCCAACATTGATCTCACTAATTTCAGCTTTGGTGATCCCTTTCATCTCCCGGGGATAATCGCGAAACCAGATGTACCAAACAATTACCCACAGAAAACCGACGGCTCCTAACAAATAAAAAGCTTCGCGCCAGCCAAAAGCCACAATAACAGGTATAACGATGAATGGAGTCAAAGCGCCACCTACCCGGCTGGCAGCCCAAATGTACCCTTGGGCTTTGGCCGTTTCTAATTTTGGAAACCAACGACCTACAGTTCCTGACATACATGGATAAGCTCCGGCCTCGCCCAACCCAAAAAAGAAACGGATAGCGAGCAACGACAAAAAGCCACCAGCCATTCCCGTAAAAATGGTAAAGAGCGACCACCAAACCACTATAATTGACAATACTTTTCGTTGCCCCGATTTGTCGCCCCAGAGACCAAGCGGGATTTGAAATAAACCGTACGAGAGAATAAAAGCGCTTAAGGTCCAGCCCCATTGTTCTTTGGTGAGCCCCAGGTCTTCCATAATGCTGACGCCGGCCACGCTGATGTTGATCCGGTCGAGAAAGGTGATCACACCTATCGCAACCAACAAGATTAGTACTAGATTTCTTTTTTTCATAAGTAATATTGGTTTTCCTTTTATTGGTTCTAGCCTTACTCTCTTGAGATGTCTTTCCAGACGGGATTTACTTTTTTGTCTTGACACAAAAAAATAAACAAAAAAAGTCAAGGCTGACTGGCCTTTTGAAAGAAAACTACGGATTGAAAATGCCGCACAACCCAACTCCTCGTTCCTCGTCAAACAGGGTTGCTTACTATTCCCCTCCCTTATTTTCGCCCTTGTTTTCTAGTTCAAAACCCCAGTAGGCCAATCTGCAAGCAAACTTCGCAACAATCTCCAATTGTTCAGAATTCCTTATCTTCTATTCAAAAAAACAATCGCCCCAAAAGATGATTTTATTATCCCAAACTTTCAATTACTGATTTTACTTGAAGCGTTCCCAACAATGGGCTCGACAAAACATCCTTTCCGGTTTGTTTCACAATTTCATCCTGCATTTTGGCCATTGAACCTTGAGCCAATACGAAAGCATCTACTTTATCGGCTAAGGCAACAGCTGTTTCAAGTATTTTTTTGTCATGGCCGGCCACATCGCCGTCCATCAGTTTTTGGAAAGCTCCTTCAGCCAGGCCCTTTTCAATTTCAACTGGTTTGCTCAATTCGTCAGAGAATTTCTTAATCAGTCTCGCCGTTGGGTCTAAAGTCGTTGGCAAAGTTGCGAGGACACCAATTCGTTTGTAAGTTCGAACAGCCTTTTCGGCCATCGCGTCGTCGATCTTCACCAGCGGTACTTTAACCATATCGCGTCCTTTGATGGCGACATCGCCAACCGACGAACAGGTATTAAAAATAACATCGGCACCGGCATCAATAGCCGCATTATAATAACTGAACAAGCGCTTTTTAACAGGTTCAGGAACTTCGCCAGCCTTAATCACATCCTGAATCAGGCTATCATCGGCAATATTGATTAAACGTACACCGGGTAAATATTCGGCAAACAAGGCTTTGGTCGGTTCGACCATGGTAGTGGCCGTATGAATAGCAACAACAGTCTTCATAATTACAGGTTTAAATTTTATTGGAATAGTTTTACTGAAAGCGTTTTCATCCACAACTCTAGTTTTCATTATGATTTTCAGGATGACAAGCCTAACAAATATGCAAACGTTTTCTCATAAATAAAAATCTGGTTCGGGAAATAAGCCAGGATTCCTCATCAATAAAAAAAGGGAGGCGCATTGGCCTCCCTTTGATATCTATTACTATTAAAACCTGGTGATATTTCTAGTAGTTATAGCCTGTCAGTCCTTTTACAAATTCGTCTCGATTCAACAGGGCATCCAATTCTTCACTAGGAATAGGTCTAACAATGTTGTAATCTTTAATATTTTGAGATGCTGGTCCCTTGTTGTATTTGCGTACTTGATCAACAAGTTTTCCGGTTCGCTTGAGGTCAAACCAACGCAAGCCTTCACCACAAAATTCCCTTGCCCGTTCTGCCAACAAGAAATCAATTGAGATGTCAGATGCACTTACTTTCATTTGCTCCTCATCTCCAGGCTTCGCAGCCCTTTCGCGAACAACATTCACGTAATCAGCAGCTCCTTGTGAGTTACCCAACAAGAAGTCCGCCTCAGCAGCGATTAGGTAAACTTCAGAAAAGCGCATTACAAAATGATCTTCCAAACCATATCTTGTTTTCTTGTAATAACCGTTGTATTTCGGGCTATCAAACTTCTTCAATGCAGGGAACGGGTTGCTGTATGAACGAACAGTTCCATCAGAATTGTAAATAGAGTCAATATTCAAATATTTGTAATCCTTATTCGATGGTTTTGGATCATGTCCAATGGTGATGTAGATAACCGTGTCACCAGTTGCTGGTTGATCAATCGGATCGTCGATATTTGATTTCCAAACTGTACGGAACGAATTTTCAAAACGGCTGTCAATTGCCGGGTTATACATATCGAAAAGATACTTGGATGGGTAGGTAAAGTTTGGATTTCCCCAGTTTTTATCCCGGTATCCATATTCGTGCGACATTTGGATTTTTTCGTTGATGTTGTAGTTGAATTTGTACAACTGCCACCAATCATTACCGTAGCTTTCGTTGTTGTAATCGAAAGTACTAAACGTCACACGATACAAGGCTTCTTTGTTATCCTTGTTGTTATCTTCATTCCATACATCAGCATAGTTGCTGTACAATTTAATACCGTACGAAGAAGCATTGTTGATCAATTGATCTGCAGTGCTCTTTGCCAATTTGAGGTATTCATCTTTCTTAGCATCAACTTGATAAGCTCCACTCAAGGCAGCACGGGCCAAAATACCCAGAGCAGCTTTTTTAGTCACTCTTCCCGGTTGTGCTTCTACATCGGCTGCATTCTCTGAAGCATATTTCAAATCGCTAATAATTAAGTCGTAAAAATCAGCAACTGAACTTCTTGTAGCTGTTAGAACTGGGCTATTGGTTGGTTCAGTCTTAAGAATTACCGGTCCCCAGGTTTCCACCACGAACCAATAATAAAAAGCACGTAAAAATTTAAACTCTGAAAGATGCTGCTTCTTCAGGGTTTCAT
>DATFMO010000026.1:0-5200 GCA_035266925.1 Sunxiuqinia sp.
AACCACAAGGACAGGGATTCATCGAAGCCACCATCATCAAACTAGCTGGATATTCAACCGAAAATTTCGCACGAGAAATGGTAATTCTCCGATCTTCCAAGGGCTGCCGCATGACTTCCAATACTGTGCGCTTGAATTCAGGCAACTCATCCAGGAAAAGTACGCCGTTATGGGCCAACGAAATTTCCCCGGGCTGTGGATAAGTACCTCCGCCAACTAAAGCGACATCCGATATGGTATGATGGGGACTACGAAAAGGACGTTCAGTCATCAGCGACGTGTCTTTGTCAATTCGCCCAACCACCGAATGAATCTTCGTTGTTTCTAGTGCTTCGTGCAAGGTGAAAGGAGGTAAAATCGTCGGTATTCGTTTGGCCAGCATCGTTTTCCCGGCTCCGGGAGGTCCAATCATAATTAAATTATGCCCCCCAGCCGCCGCAATTTCCAATGCTCGTTTCACGTTTTCCTGACCTTTTACATCAGAAAAATTCAAATCATTATGGTTCAACTTTTTATAGAATTCCTCCCGGGTATTTACCACTGTTTGTTCCAGTTCTTCATCATCATTAAAGAAACCGACCACTTCTTTTAAGTTGTCCACCCCATATACTTTCAGCTTGTCAACCACGGCAGCTTCCTGGGCATTTTGTTTCGGGAGGATGAACCCTTCAAAGCCTTCTTCGCGGGCTTTAATGGCGATGGATAATGCCCCCCTAATTGGCTGCAACGTACCATCCAATGAAAGTTCACCCATCATCAGGTAGCGTTCCAGTTTATCCGGCATAATCTGTTCTGAAGCAGCCAAAACAGCAATGGCAAGAGGCAGATCATATGCTGATCCTTCTTTGCGAATATCTGCCGGCGCCATGTTGATGACAATCTTTTTTCGAGGCCACTTAAAATCATTCAATCGAAGAGCAGATTCCATTCGTTGTTGACTTTCCTTGACGGCACTATCGGGCAGTCCAACCAAAAAGAACTTGATTCCCTGTGACACATCAGTCTCTATTGTTATCGTGGTTGCATCAATTCCATGAACTGCTGCAGCAAAAGTTTTGATCATCATTGTGATTGGGGTTTTTCATTTTCGCAATTAAATTTAACAGAAATATATGAAATGCAAAACAAATTGGACGAACTCATTTCCATTTTCGTTGCAGATTGAACGGTTGGTCTTCTAAATTCAAATTTATAAAAACATGAATTCATCGAACAAAATGGACAAATTAGCGTGAATTTGTCGAATAGATTGGATGAATTAGCGTGAATTTGTCGAATAGAATGTGTATATTCGTATAAAATTCAGCTAGAATGATATTTAGAAGCGTTGAAAAACAGGTTATTGAGAAGTTGGAGCAGACCAATAAAATTATCGTGTTGTATGGTGCCAGGCAGGTTGGAAAAACAACCCTGATAAAATCTGTTCTTAACAGCAGGTTTGGAAAGGTACTTGAAATAAATGCAGATCAAACCAAATATCAACAAGTGCTGTCAAGTGCCGATCTCAATCAGTTAAAAAGAGTTGTGGCAGGTTATGATCTTCTTTTTATCGATGAAGCTCAACGGATTCCGAATATTGGATTGAACCTGAAAATTCTCTATGATAATATTCCAGAGCTTAAAATCATTGCAACGGGGTCGTCATCCTTCGAACTGGCCAACAAAATTAGTGAGCCGTTAACCGGAAGGACCTGGACTTTCACACTATTTCCCATCTCGGTTCTGGAATGGTCTGAATCGTTAAATGCGTTTGAGATTGACCAGAGACTACCTGAGTTCTTAACCTTTGGAACGTATCCCGAGATTTTTAGCTACAGCAATGATCTGGACAAAATGGATTACTTGAAGGAACTCTCCAATTCTTTTTTATATAAAGATTTACTGGAATTAAGTCAGATAAAAAAATCGGGCAAGATTTACGATTTGTTGCGGTTGTTGGCCTACCAGATCGGCTCGCCTGTTTCTTACAACGAACTTGGAAGGCAACTTGGGCTGAGTACCGACACGGTTATTTCCTACATTGATTTGCTCGAAAAAGTATTTATAATTTTCAGGCTGTCAGGGTTCAGTAAAAATTTGAGAAAGGAAGCTATCAAAAACAAGAAGGTCTATTTCAACGATATAGGTGTGAGAAATGCCATTATCGAGGATTTTTCACCACCCGAAACACGGCCCGATAAAGGTGCACTCTGGGAGAATTTTATTGTCTCTGAACGTATTAAACGAAACAACTATCTACGACACCACGTGAATCCTTTTTACTGGCGGACATATACGGGCGCTGAACTGGATTACATCGAGCAGGGAGCTGGAAAACTTTTTGGGTTTGAAATCAAATGGGGCAGTAAAACGGCAAAAGTCCCTAAAGCATGGGAAGAAAATTATCCGGAGTCAAGTTTCGACTTTATTAATTCAACCAACTACCAGGAATTTGTGGCAAGATCGTAATGAAGAAAGATCAATTCTACGCACCGCAGCAGTATAAATTTCTATCATTACTGAGGCGTTTTCATTCCCGAAACTGAGGTTAGCAAAAAGAAGCGAATTGTAAAACGATTAATGAAATTCATTTCAGACGAAATCTCCCAAATTCCTTATCTTTAGAATTCATTTTGGAAAACCCATGAATAAAAACGTCCGAAATCGACTTTACGAAATCATTTTTGAGGCAGACACCCAAAAAGGGAAACTGTTTGATGTCGTCTTGCTGATCATTATTTTGATGAGTATCCTAATGGTGATGCTGGAAAGTGTAACCACAATCAACCAAGAGTACAGCCAGCTGCTTCATGTGATGGAATGGGTGATCACGATCATCTTTTCCGTAGAATACCTGCTTCGTATTTATGTGGTCAAAAAGCCTTTCAGATATATTTTTAGTTTCTACGGAATCATTGATTTACTAGCTGTCCTGCCGACTTATTTAAGCTTGGTGATTGTTGGCAGCCACAGTCTGGTGGTGATTCGTGCTCTTCGCTTGCTCCGAGTGTTCCGTATTTTCAAATTGAGCAGGTACACCGTTGCCGGGCAAAACCTGGCCAAGGCCATGCGCAGCAGCCGTGAAAAGATTTTTGTCTTTCTATTTTTCATTGTCAATATGGTCATTATTGTGGGCACGCTGATGTACTTGATCGAAGGGCCGGAGCATGGGTTCAAAAGTATTCCGGCCAGCATTTATTGGGCCATTGTCACCATGACAACGGTTGGCTATGGGGACATTTCGCCGCAAACACCCCTCGGTCAATTTATTGCCAGTTTGGTGATGATTGCCGGTTACGCCATTATTGCTGTTCCCACAGGGATTGTCACGGCTGAATTGATAAAATCACCAACCAAAACAAACACGCAAGTGTGCCCCAACTGCCTGCACGACAACCATGACAACGATGCCGAGTACTGTAAAAAATGTGGAACAAAATTAAACTGATTAAAGATCCACAAAAGCAACTTTTAAATCCCGACTTTTTACTCCTGAACCTTCAAAATGTGGCTTGATTTTTGTATTTTTGTAAGTCAATAAATACAGATTCAACTATGATTGGAAAGTTTTTCCATACACCAAAAGCACGAAATTTCAACATCCCGTATCGTTTCCACGATCCGCAGAAGGAAGAAATGAAAGACAGAGAAGAGCGGATAAAAATGGAATTGGGCATGCATGAGAAAAAAGAATTCGATGCAAACTATCGTGCAAACCTGCACGGACAATTTCGTCGCTCGATGGGTGCCCATTCGAAAAGTACTACTGATGCTCGTTATAAATCAAACACCCGGTTGATCACGTTGATCATTGTATTAGCCATCGCAGCTTACCTGATTTTTAAATTTTAATCGACATTCGTGCCAGATATTATCCAGCTACTTCCTGATTCTGTTGCTAACCAAATTGCTGCGGGAGAAGTTATTCAACGTCCTGCGTCAGTCGTTAAAGAATTGGTTGAAAATGCTATTGATGCCGGCGCATCACAAGTAAAAATTAATTTGAAAGATGCGGGAAGAACGCTCATCCAAGTAAGTGACAATGGTTGCGGCATGTCTGACACAGACACCCGGATGGCATTTGAACGGCACGCCACTTCAAAAATAAAAGACGCAAACGACCTTTTTGCCATTCGTACAATGGGGTTTCGCGGTGAGGCGCTGGCGTCGATCGCCGCGATTGCAGACGTGGAAGTTCACTCCAAACAACATGATGTGGAAGTTGGGACAATGATTCACATCAATGGGTCAAAGGTGATCAAACAAGAAGCAACGAGTTGTGCCAATGGAACAAATTTTTTGGTAAAAAACCTGTTTTTCAATGTCCCTGCACGACGCAAATTTTTAAAGTCGAACGCCACCGAATTGAAACACATTATCAACGAGATCCAACGGGTGGCACTGGCGAATCCTGAGATTGCTTTTTCTCTGATTCACAACCAGCAACCCATTTATGAACTGGGCGCTGACAATACCAGGAAACGTATTTCTGCAATCTTCGGGAAAAATATCAATCAGGCTTTGATTCCGGTGAATACCGATACCAGCCTTGTGAAAATCACCGGCTATATTGGGCAGCCTAAACATGCCCGAAAAACCTTTGGCGAGCAGTTTTTCTTTGTGAATAAACGGTACATGAGACACCCGTTTTTCCACAAAGCAGTGACGCAGGCCTACGAAAAAATATTGCCTCCCGACAGCATTCCGTCGTATTTTTTATTTTTCGAAGTCAAGACAGAGGATATCGACATCAACATTCACCCGACAAAAACGGAAATCAAGTTTGAAAGCGAATCGGCAATCTGGCAAATCATTAAAGCATCGGTTCGCGAATCGCTGGGGCGACACAATGTGGTTCCTTCCATCGATTTCGACCAAGCTGGTAGTTTAGACATTCCGGTCGCGCCAAAAAGTGGAGCGGAAATCAGGCCGCCCAAAATTGAGATTGACCCCACTTACAATCCATTCAACACGGAAAAACAAAGTTACGGCAGCAGATCATCCTATTCTCCCGAACAAGGAACACAAACACAACATTGGGAAAAACTATATGCTGATTTCGAAAAGGACCAGTCTGACGATCTTCCTGTTGAGACTGACAGTGAGGAAGAAGAGGAGTCCATCGAAATCAAACATGAAGAGCCTTTCTCCGGTAAAACGTTCATTCAGTTTAAAAATAAATACATCCTCACCCCGGTCAAATCGGGATTGATGGTGATTG
>DATFMO010000027.1:0-10416 GCA_035266925.1 Sunxiuqinia sp.
CTTTTTACTACGAAACTCAACGTTTAATAGCGGAGTGATTTATCCCGAAATCTGAGTGGTTTGTCGTATTAACCCCCGATAAAGGAGCGTATTGGGATAAAAGAGCTCAATACTTCGATCATCCCAAAAACAGACAATTTCATTTTGACATTTCGATCGCTTTGCTATGAACTGATTTAATCGATTACTTATTTTGTGGATTGAATTGTTCTAAATATAGTTTTAGGAGATTTTTTTTGCTGCCAGTTGATCCAAAAAGAAAATCAACTTGCCCATGGTCGGGTCAATATGGTAAGTTGGTAATCTTTTTGCTTTTTTCAGGTCGTTCATAATTTCAGAAATCCGTTGAGCTTTTTTCTCCCCTGAAATCAAAAAGTAAATTCGGTTGGCATTGTTGATAACGTTTCCGGTGAGGGTGATCCGTTTTTGACCACTTTCTGGGTGGGTAGCCACTTCGCAAATTTTCTTTGAATTCAACAACTCCATCTCGTGAGGGAAGATAGAAGCCGTGTGCCCATCATCTCCCATGCCTAAAATGATAAGGTCGAAAATGGGCCAGTTTTGCCGTTCATTTAAATTCGATTGGATTTGAATGATGTAATCATCGGCTGCTTTTTGTGGAACAAGTTCTCCTTTTACCCGGTGAACCTGACTTTCATCGATTTTGATTTTTGAAAGGAGGTGAGCGACAGTCATACCGTAATTGCTGTCTTCATCGGTTGGTGGCACACAGCGCTCGTCGCCCCACCAAAAATGAATTCGGTCCCACGGCATTTTCGTGGTATAATTCTTCGCCAATACATCAAACAATAATTTGGGTGTACTTCCACCTGATAGTGCGATATCAAAACGTTGCCTGCTATTGATCACCATCTGGTAAAGCTCATAGGCAAATGCTTCAGCCAAATCCTGAGCATCGGAAAAAATCTTAACCTCCTTATTGTCATTCATAATCGATAATTTTTCAGCTTATAATTCACAATACGTTCCATCGTTTGATAGGTTTTTGCAGGGATAAC
The DNA here is from genome assembly GCA_035266925.1 of Sunxiuqinia sp. Taxonomy (GTDB): domain Bacteria; phylum Bacteroidota; class Bacteroidia; order Bacteroidales; family Prolixibacteraceae; genus Sunxiuqinia. The sequence goes on from DATFMO010000027.1 coordinate 1,020, forward strand.
GCCATTCCGCTCCTTCAACCAGGTTTTCGGCGACATCAGGGCCCCATGTTCCTGCCGGATAACCATAAATTGGAATATTGGGGTTGTTGTTCCAGGCGTCAATAATTGGCTGCACATATTTCCAGGCTTGCTCAACGGCATCACCTCTTGAATACAACGTCGCGTCTCCCTGCATGCAATCGAGCAGCAGTCGTTCGTACGCAGCTGGTAGATGAACATTTGCCAAGTCATTGTAATGGAAATCCATGTTGACTGTTTGAACGTTGAACCCGGCTCCGGGGACTTTCATTCCAAATTTCAATAAGATTCCTTCATCAGGTTGAATACGAATGACCAACTGGTTGTGTGTTTGCTGAGCGTCGTGCACCGGACCAAACAAGTGGTGAGGTGTTCTCTTAAAGTGAATGACGACCTCTGTAACGCGTGTTGGCAGTTTTTTTCCTGTTCGAATATAGAATGGAACACTTGCCCAACGCCAGTTGTCAATAAAAAATTTCATGGCAACGTAAGTTTCAGTGCGGCTTTCCGGGTTTACGCCTTCTTCCTGCCGATAGCCTTTGACCAGGTTCTCACCGATGTGGGATTCAATATATTGGCCACGTATAACGTTTTTCTCAAGGTCCTCTTCGTTCAGCGGGCGCAAGGATTGGAATACTTTCAATACCTCGTTACGGATGGCATCGGCCTCTACAATAACCGGCGGTTCCATAGCGACCAAGCCAACGAGTTGCATCAGGTGGTTTTGTACCATGTCGCGCATAGCTCCTGAGCTGTCGTAATAGCCACCACGTCCTTCAACACCCAAACTTTCCGCCGAAGTAATTTCGACATGGTGAATAAAATTGTGGTTCCAGATTGGTTCAAAAATGCCGTTTGAAAAACGTGTGACCAATAGGTTTTGAACTGATTCTTTTCCCAGGTAATGGTCGATACGATAGATCTGTTCTTCTGAAAAATAATTCAAAAGATTTAAGTTGAGTTCTCTGGCTGATGCCAAATCAGTGCCAAATGGTTTCTCGACAATCAAGCGCCTGAAGCCATCCTCTGAACGATTCAATTCAACACTAGCTAAATTTTGGGGGATGATATCATACAACTTGGGAGGCGTCGACAGGTAAAAAATGAAGTTCTCCGGGATATTTCGTTCCTTGGCAATCGTAAATAGCCGGTCTCTCAGTACCGGGTAGTCATAGGACTCGGCAGTTGAGAGTGGCTGATAATATAAACGTTCCAAAAACTTGTTGATCAATTCATTCTCGTCTTTTGGGAGAAATTCAGTCATCCGTTGCCGGAAATCTTCATCAGAAAGATTTGTTCGACTAACTCCCAGTACCGCAAATTCTTCGGGGAGTAAATTTTGTTTTTCAAGTTCGAGTAATGCTGGTATTAATTTGCGTTTGGTCAAATCGCCTGAGGCACCAAAAATGACTAAAATATGTGATTCGGCTTGTTTCATAATGATGTTTTCAGGGTAAAACAAGTTTAGCACCATGAAGTTCTTCGAAATAGGTATTTTTTCGTAATTAGTACTTACGATCGATGGCATAGACAATAAAATGCCGTTGATATTCAAAATAGTTTAGCCGGTAAGATTTTTCGTGTTTGTTGGTTTTAAGTTTGGCATTGATCGAGCCTGGATTGATTGAGTTTATGGCTATTTGATCTGTAAAATGGATTCCCGGTTGCCCGGCTGTTTTGAAAACTGCCTCTTTGGCGCACCAGAACAAGCAATGCCATTTTTCTTCTTGCTGCGTCATCTCCAACTCAACTGGGGAGAGGTATTTTCGCTCAACCTGTATGAAGTTCCGGTCGAAACTTTCGATGTCAAGTCCAACTTTCACTTCTTCGTGTAATATAATACCTGCCAATGTATCTGAATGACTGATGCTGATGTGCTTGTAATGTGGGTGAGTGATGTAGGGCTGCCCGTGGTCGTTGTACCTTATATTGACATTTTCAAACCCAATATGAATCAGCATCAGGCGAATGGCCAGCCATTCAATCTGGCGCTTTTTATGCTTAAAGGCTTTATATCGTTTGTCAGAAGTCAGCACAGGATAGTGCTTCTGTAACTGATCTGGCTTTTCCGTAATTTCCCACAACAGTAACAACCCTTTTTTAATATGAATTTCTTTAACTAATGGCATCTATTTCTTCCAGGTTGTGGTTTCAATCAGGTGAATAATATCGGGTTTTAAAAATTCAATCACTGGCCGGAGTGAGTCGATATTGGGAATTTCACGAATGTAGAGAGCGCCACGCAGGAAGTTCTCTATGCTGTCGGTGAGGTAAAATTGAACGGGTGATGCGGCATTTCCGTCAATATAATAGATTGTTCCGTAAACCTTGTTTTGTGGGTTCACATATAAACGTTCCTGGATGGCATCAGCTTTTACAGAGTGATTGTAAGCCAGTTTTCGTGATTCCTCGATGTGTTCTGGCAAGTTGTTTTTTAATCTCGCATAGCTGATGTGCAGGTAGGCTTTGTTTTGGGGGGTAACAATGTTGATCCAACCAGGTTGCGTATTGCGTTCCTTGTCTTTTACCACGTTGGAGTAGTCAGCCACATCAAATGAATACGGCAAATCCATTTTTAACTGGTGATAACTTTTCTTCGGAAATTCAATCCGAAAGTAGCCTCGTGGTTTTGGCGTATATTTTTTGTGACAACTTGCCAACAAAAGAACCGCAATGAGTGATAATAATATCCGGATACGCATAAATAATTCGTTTGAAAATAGTTAGTTGATGTCGACTTTGATTTTTTTAATTCGTCGGTTATCAACTGATTCAATGGTGAAGGCAAAATTTTTACAAGTTAGTTTTTCATTAACTGATGGGATTTCCCCTTTTAGTTCAAGAATCAGGCCAGCCAGGGTATCAGCGTCGCCTTTGTACTCATCAAAAATGTGATCGTCGGTTCCGGTAATTTTGTAAAAATCGTGTAATAGTATTTTCCCGTCAAACAGGTATTTGTTATCTGCAATTTTTGTGAAATAGTTTTCCTCGTCGTCAAATTCGTCGGATATTTCACCTACAATTTCTTCCAAAACATCTTCCAATGTGACAATACCTGAACTTCCGCCATATTCATCAACTACGATGGCCATGTGCACTTTGTTTTTTTGAAATTCTTCCAGCAGGTCATCAATTTTCTTGGTTTCGGGCACATAGAATGGAGGCCGAATAATGGTTTGCCAACGAAAGTTTTCTTTTTTATGAATATGTGGCAACAGGTCTTTGATGTACAGTATTCCTTTAATGTTATCGAACGATCCGGAAAAAACCGGGATACGTGAATAGCCCGAATCGTTAATCAGGTTGATCACCTTATTATAGGATGATTTAATATCAAGTGCTTCAACATCGACCCTTGAGCGCATGATTTCAGCCACATTTTTGTTCCCGAATTTGACGATTCCTTCCAGAATTTCTTTGTCGTCTGAATGTTCATGTTCGAGCGTCAACTCAAGGGCTTGTGAAAGTTCATCCACTGAAATATTCTGCGATTGTTTCTGAATACGCTTGTTAACAAATGAGGTCGAATAAATCAGGATCGAATTAATTGGTCGAAACAGGTGTTCAAGTGCAATCAGTGGAAGGCCCATGAAACGGGCAAAACTCAATGAATGCCGGGTCGCATACACCTTAGGGATAATTTCTCCAAAAAGTAACAATATGAATGTAATGACAATAACTTGAAAAGCAAATCCGAGGGTGGGTGAGGAGCTAAAATCGAAGATGTTGCTGGTGGTGTAGGCCGAGAGAATGACAATGCCTACATTGGTAAAGTTGTTAGCAACAAGAATTGTCGCCAACAACTTTTCCGGATTTTCTAAATTTCGCAATACATGATTGTTTTGCTTGCTATTTACTGTATTTAATCGATCCCGGTCCTGTGGATTCAATGAGAAATAGGCCACTTCTGATCCTGAGATCAGGGCCGAGAACGTTAGTAGCAGTACTATTAAAACAAGGCTTGCAATGACAGCGGTTGTGATGGGGTAAATTTTTACCCCCCAAATAATTGCTGTGAGTATAGGTAAAGGGTCTGTTTCCAATGAAATCAAATTTTATGACTAAAATGGTAAATCGTCTTCTTCGTTGGTGTCAACATCCGGCTCGTTAACACGATTTTCCTTTTCATTTTGTGGCGCGGGTTGCTGATTATCATTTCCTCCCTGGTTGCGAGGCCCTCCCAGCATTTCCATATTGTCACCATAAATTTCAGTTGTGTAACGCTTGTTTCCTTCTTTGTCTTCCCAGGAGCGGGTCCGAATACGACCTTCAATATACAAGCGGTCACCTTTTTTTACGTATTGTTCAACGACTTTTGCCAACCCTCTCCAAATGACGATATTGTGCCACTCAGTTGTGGTTACTTTTTCACCGTTTTTTGCGTTGTAACTTTCAGAGGTAGCTAGCGGAAAGTTTGCAACAACCACATCTTTATCAAGATATCTGACTTCAGGGTCGCGACCAACATTTCCAACTAAAATAACTTTGTTTACTGACATAATTAGATTTTTAAAAATTAAACAATAAATAAAAATACAAAATTCCCTCCTCTGACCGGAATGGTTTGGCAATAACTTCATGAACTGCCTGAATTCAATGATAAAGGTTAACTATTTCACTATGAACGAATCAAAACCAGTTAATATTTTCCAATTCCTTTTCAATAGGTTTTGGAACTGCAAAGTTAAAAATATCTTTTTTATTCACCTTTATCAAGGGCAAATCGATATTTTTTTCATCATCAATTTGTAGGTAAATGAAACGGTAAAAAATATGCTGGTGGCTCAATACCTGTTTTCGCCATGGGCTGTGTCCGGTGATGCTCAGTTTGCCATTCGTTTTGATACATGCTTGTTGATTCATTAATTGATCAATCGCTTCTGTTTTTTCGCTGGTTTCAATTAATGGAAATTCGTATAAATTTTTCCAAATGTCCTTGGAGGTTCTTTTGGTCAGAAAAGTTGAAGTCTTATTTTGAATAACCAGGTAATTAAAATACCGTTTCCGGATTTTTGTCTTTCCTTTTTTCACTGGAAAGGCATTGACTTTGTCATTTCGGAATGCGATGCACACATTATTATATGGGCAAGATTCACAGGCCGCATTTTTCGGTGTGCATTGCAACGCTCCAAAGTCCATCAGGGCCTGGTTGAATTCTCCGGGCTCATCATGATCCAGTAAATCGTTGGCCAAGCTGGTAAACAATTTTTTTCCTTCCGCAGTATCAATTGGAGTTTCAATACCATAAATTCTGGAAAGAACCCGGTAAACATTGCCGTCAACAGTTGCATGGGGCAAATCAAAAGCGATGGATGCAATGGCGGCAGCGGTGTATTCTCCCACACCTTTCAAACCTAAAAGACTTTTGTAGTCATTGGGAAACTCCCCATCGTATTCATCGACAATGGTTTTAGCTGCATGATGCATGTTGCGTACTCTTGAATAATACCCGAGTCCTTGCCACATCTTTAATAGTTCGTCCTCGGAGGCCCGGGCAAAATCAAATACAGTTGGATAAGCGGTAATAAACTTAAGGTAATAGGCCAATCCCTGGTCAATGCGTGTTTGCTGTAAAATGATTTCCGACAGCCAGATGGCGTACGAATCTTTGGTGTCACGCCAAGGTAACTCCCTTTTAGAATTTTCGTACCATTTCAATATTGTGCGGTTAAAATGCGCTATTTTATTCATAACTGCTTTAGAATCTTTAGGAATTGCAAAAATAATTCATTTGATGTGTTTATAGTTTTTAAATAATTTCTATTTTTGCAAACCGATAAGCGCGAAATATATAATTTATTGAAAACTAAATATTTTAAGAGATGACTAAAGCAGATATTGTTAATGAAATTAGCAAAAACACAGGAATCGAAAAAGTAACTGTACAAAAAACTGTTGAGGCTTTTATGGAAACCGTAAAAGATTCACTTACTGATGGTAAAAATGTTTATCTTCGCGGATTTGGGAGTTTTGTCGTTAAAAAAAGAGCTGAAAAGACAGCACGTAATATTTCAAAAAACACCACAATAATAATTCCTGAGCACTTTATTCCAGCCTTTAAACCGGCTAAGACTTTTGTTGCTCAAGTTAAAGATGAAGTAAAAAAATAAGTTATGCCAAGCGGAAAGAAAAGAAAAAGACATAAGATGGCTACGCACAAGCGTAAGAAAAGACTACGTAAAAACAGACACAAGAAAAAGAAATAGTCTTTCGCTTTTTTAGCAGTAGCTATTAGAGAGAATTAATGATTAAACCTAAAGTGCCAAGGCGCTTTAGGTTTAATCCGTTTATTAACTAATAAATAAATACATTCAAATCAAATTCAAAATAACGTTGTGAGTAGCGATCTAATTATTGATGTCTCTCCCTCAGAAGTCGTTATTGCCTTATTAGAAAATAAACGCCTAGTTGAACTTACCAGGGAAAAAAGCGGAGCAAAATTTGCAGTTGGCGACATTTATTTGGCTAAAGTCAAAAAAATAATGCCAAGCTTAAATGCTGCTTTTATCGACGTTGGTTATGAAAAAGATGCATTTTTGCATTATCTCGACATGGGACCTCAATTTTCAACTTTGAATAAGTTTACGAAAATTGTCAGTTCCAAGAAGAACCGTATTTCTTCGTTGTCCAAAATCCACTCCTTGCCTGATATTAACAAAGAAGGCAAAATTACAGAGGTACTAAAAGCGGGTCAGAACATTTTGGTTCAAATTGCAAAGGAACCAATCTCTACGAAAGGACCGCGATTAACTTCTGAATTATCCATAGCTGGACGAAATATAGTGCTGATGCCGTTTAGCGATAAAGTAAGTATATCGCAAAAAATCAGCTCAAATGAAGAAAAGAACAGGCTGAAAAAATTAATTCAAAGTATTAAGCCGAGGAAATACGGAGTGATTGTCCGGACAGTAGCAGAGGGCAAGCGAGTTGCAGAACTCGACCAGGAATTAAAAAGACTGGTAGCCAAGTTTGAAACAATATTCCAAAAATTAAAGAAAGCAACCGCCCCATCTTTGATTGTTGGAGAAATTGACCGGACAACTGCATTACTTAGGGATATTTATACACCAACATTCAACAGTGTCATCGTTAATGATGCCGCTGTTGCCGATGACATTGCAGATTACCTGGAGACCATTGCACCCGAAAAACGAAAAATTGTTAAAACCTACAAAGGTGGACAACCAATTTTCGAACACTTCGGGCTTGAGAAGCAAATTAAAGCTTCATTTGGAAAAACAGTTTCGTTTAAAAACGGAGCTTACCTGATTATCGAACATACCGAGGCTTTTCACGTGATTGACGTTAACAGCGGCAATCGGTCAAAAGCAGGAGTTGATCAGGAAACCAACGCACTGGAAGTCAACCTGGCCGCAGCTGATGAGATAGCACGACAACTAAGGTTGAGAGATATGGGGGGCATCATCGTAATCGATTTTATCGATATGCATGTTGCTGAAAACCGACAAAAGGTTTTTGAACGCATGAAAGAGGCGATGGGTGTTGACCGTACCAAACACAACATACTGCCGTTAAGTAAGTTTTGTTTGATGCAGATCACCCGCCAACGGGTAAGACCAGAGGAGCATGTGGACACCGCTGAGGTTTGTCCGTCATGCAAAGGCACCGGAAAAGTAACGCCGACCATTCTCTTCACTGATGAGCTGAGTAGCAAAGTAGGCTACATTTTTAAAGACTTAAAAAAGAAAAGTCTGACATTAAAAGTTCATCCTTATGTGGCTGCCTACTTGACCAAGGGGATTAATTCCCTGAAACGAAAGTGGGCTTTCAAGTATTTCAGAAGTATTCATGTTGAAGGAGTTACATCCTACAGCTTTCTGGAATACCATTTCTTCGACGATAATATGGAAGAAATTATACTTTAAAATATTGAATCCCGAACGAGTTGTTCGGGATTTTTTTTGCCGCAATTTCTGATTGATTTTTTGTCTTCTTGTAAGGCTTCAATTCTAGTCCAATAACTCGTTTCTTTTTCATTGTTGAAATTTTAGAATTCCATTGAACCCGGTTTTCAAATTTAGAAACATTAACAGCTGTTCGATATCGACTAGAAGTATCGAAATATGCTGATGTATAAATATATAAGGCGATTGAATTGGTATTCCATGAATTAAGTCATTTTGAAGCATGATCGTATTCAATTAATTCCTACTTATTTTTGTTATATTCAACGAAAATTTCAATCCATGAAAATGAAGAGGTACATTGTTTTTATTCTCCTGATTTTTATTGCTTTTCAAGGGTATTCACAAATTTTGAATCCAGTCAAGTGGTCGTTTGAATCAAAGCAAGATGGAAAAAATGCGCAGTTAATCTTCAAAGCAACAATTGGTGAAGGGTGGCATCTTTACGATACCTATTTGCCCGAAGGAGGTCCAGTTCCTACTTCAATCAATTATGATGATTCCACCAAGTTTGAAATAACGGGTAAATTACATACCATTCCAAAACCAACGGATACCTACGACAAGACATTTGAAATGGAGTTGCGGTATTTCAGTAACGAGGCAACTTTCATTCAACCTATAAAGTTGAAAACCGACCAACCGGTGCATATAAAAGGACACGTGGAATTCATGTGTTGTAACGATGAAACTTGCTTGCCGCCAACCGATGCGGATTTCGATTTCACGTTCAATGGAGCAAAAGAGGAAAGTGGAGCTGCTGTTTCTGCGCCCGATCAAGGTTCATCAAATATAGGGCAAAATGCTACCAAAGTGATGACCGATAGAGGCAAGGTCGGTTCCACCAAGACATCCTGGTTGTTTTTCTTTTTTTCAATACTGGCCGGATTGGCAGCCATTTTAACGCCTTGTGTTTTCCCAATGATTCCAATGACGGTTTCATTTTTCATGCATAGCAGCAAATCAAAAGTAAAATCTCGATTGTTTGCGGCTTTCTACGGGATATCAATCATTGCTATTTATACCATTGTTGGAACATTAGTGGCCGTTATTTTTGGACCTGATGCTGCCAATTGGTTAAGTACGCATTGGTTACCAAATACGTTGTTCTTCGTTATTTTCGTCGTTTTTGCCTTTTCATTTTTCGGGATGTTCGAAATTACACTGCCAAGTTGGTTGGTGAATAAATCAGATAAACAGGCTGACAGAGGTGGATTACTTGGATCATTTTTCATGGCTTTGACGCTGGTATTGGTTTCATTCTCATGTACCGGTCCAATTGTGGGAGCTATCCTGGTAGAATCGGCTGGAGGCGAAATTTTAAAGCCTATCGTGGGTATGTTCGGATTTTCACTTGCCTTTGCACTTCCTTTTACCTTGTTTGCCTTGTTCCCGGGCTGGTTGAGTAATTTGCCAAAATCCGGAGGCTGGCTGAATTCTGTGAAAGTGGTGCT
>DATFMO010000028.1:0-8172 GCA_035266925.1 Sunxiuqinia sp.
CTTGTTCCGCAAGCAACTTGATACAATATCTTCATCTGTGACGGAGTCAAAGTTCAGCAACAAATAATTTTCATTTTCTGATTGGACGATTTGGAAAGTGCCTGATCCCATTGCCGTGTCTTGATCTAAAATTCGAATTTTTTCAAAAGAACTGTCTGCATTCAAAAGGTAGGTTTCTTGCCAATTGTCTCCATTCAACTGGAGGGAATCGCTGCCATCTATTTTGACAAGTTCCCATTTTTGGGGAAAACTTTGAAAATCAATGGTACTGTTTTCTTCTTTGGAACACGAGGTTATTGCGAAGGCAGCAATTAAAGCCAGGACAAAAAATTTCATGAGATTTTAATTTATGTTTGGTTGTTTGATGGGAGAACGGGGACAATGGTTGCGCAAAAAGAAATATTTTTCGGAAGATTTCTTTCTGTCAATAGCTATCTGGCTAAAATGAAAGAAACTTTCATAAAAACTACAGGCGGGTTCCCCGTTTTATAATCCCTCAAAAATATTAACTTTGTGCGCTGAATTTAGAGACCCATTTTATGAGCGACAGCAGGTACATGGCGAGAGGTGTTTCAGCTTCGAAAGAAGATGTCCATCAGGCCATTAAAAATATCGACAAGGGATTGTTCCCAAAGGCTTTTTGCAAGATCATTCCCGATGTGTTAGGCGACGATCCGGACTGGTGCAATATTATGCACGCCGATGGTGCCGGCACCAAGTCGTCGTTGGCCTACATGTACTGGAAAGAAACCGGCGATATTTCTGTGTGGAAAGGAATTGCACAGGACGCCCTGATCATGAACATTGATGACCTGCTGTGCGTGGGGGCGACCGACAATATTTTGCTGTCTTCAACGATTGGTCGTAACAAAAACAACATTCCGGGCGAAGTAATTGGCGCTATCATCAACGGAACCGATGAGCTTTGCAATGAATTGCAAAAGATGGGCGTTGGCGTTTTTCCAACTGGAGGCGAAACCGCTGATGTGGGTGATCTGGTGCGCACGATCATTGTTGATTCTACCGTGACTTGTCGAATGAAACGTGAGGATGTGATCTCCGCTGACCAAATTCAAGCTGGCGATGTGATCGTTGGATTGGCATCATTTGGTCAAGCGACTTACGAAAAAGATTACAATGGTGGCATGGGCAGCAATGGACTGACATCAGCTCGTCACGACGTATTTGCGAATTATCTCGCTCAGAGGTTCCCGGAAAGTTTTGACCCGGATGTGCCGGCTGATTTGGTTTATTCTGGGAGTAAAAAATTAACCGACGCCATTGAGGGGCTCGGAATTGATGCCGGCAAACTGGTGCTTTCACCAACACGTACCTATGCGCCGGTCATCAAAAAGATATTGGATCAGCATCGGGCAGCTATTCATGGGATGGTTCATTGTTCAGGGGGTGCACAAACCAAAGTGTTGCATTTTGTAGACGATGTGCATGTCATTAAAAACAACCTTTTCCCGGTTCCTCCTTTGTTTAAACTGATTCAGGAAGAATCGAAAACTGACTGGGCCGAGATGTACAAGGTGTTCAATATGGGACATCGCATGGAAATCTACCTGAAGCCAGAATTGGCTGATTCGATCATTGAAATCTCAAAATCATTCAATATTGATGCACAGGTTGTTGGTCGCGTTGAAGCTTTTGAAGGCAAAAAACTGACCATCGAATCTGAATACGGAACATTTGAGTATTAGCTTTGTTAAAAGCGCCCATTCCCGCGAAGGCGGGAATCTCATTGGATCATGGCAAGTCGTTGGTATTAATTTAGCAGATTCCTGCTTTCGCAGGAATGGAGATAGGAGCAATTATGGCACAATACGAAATTTTAGATAAATATGAAGCCATCCAGCATCGGTTGGATGAAGTTGGTCAGCAAATTACCGATCCGTCGGTTATTGCCGACATGAAACGCTACGTGAAATTGAACCAGGAATACAAACACCTGGAGTCATTGGTGCAAGCGTTCAAAGAATACAAAAATCTGGTTGATAATATTGAATCAGGCAAAGAAATGCTGGCTCAGGAATCGGACGAGGAGATCCGTGAAATGGCCCGGGAAGAGATTGAATCCAGTGAAGAGCAGCTTCCTGGAAAAGAAAAGGAAATCAAAATGTTGTTGGTTCCGGCTGATCCGGAAGACAGCAAAAACGCCATCCTCGAAATCCGTGCCGGAACAGGTGGTGACGAAGCCAGTATTTTTGCCGGTGACCTTTTTCGCATGTACTCTAAGTTTTGCGAGAAAAAAGGCTGGCGGCTGGATGTCACCAGCAACAGCGAAGGAACATCGGGCGGTTACAAGGAAATTGTGGCCAAAGTATCGGGCGAAGGTGTTTATGGCGTGTTGAAATACGAATCGGGCGTGCACCGCGTGCAACGGGTGCCACAAACCGAAACACAGGGACGTGTGCATACATCGGCAGCGTCGGTGGCCGTGCTTCCCGAAGCTGAAGAGTTCGATATTGAATTACGTAACGAAGATATTCGCCGCGATGAGTTCTGTTCGTCGGGTCCGGGTGGACAGTCGGTTAATACCACTTACTCTGCCATTCGTTTAACGCACATTCCTACTGGCATTGTGGTGCAATGTCAGGACCAGAAATCGAAGTTGAAGAACCTGGACAAGGCGATGGCTGAATTACGGACACGTATTTACAACATGGAGCACCAGAAATACCTGGATGAGATTGCATCGAAACGGAAAACGATGGTGTCAACCGGTGACCGCTCGGCAAAAATACGAACATACAACTGGCCGCAGGGTCGTGTCACTGATCATCGCATCAACCTGACCATGTATAATTTGCAGGCTATCATTAATGGTGATATTGATGAGATCATTGAAAAACTGATGGTGGAAGAAAACGCCGAACGACTGAAAGAAGCAGAAATTTAATAACAAAATACTGAGTGAGCGGGTGACTTTAAGTCACCCGCTCACTTGCGAATACTACAAACATGAACCGCGAACAACTATTTGAACAGATCAAACAAAAGCGAAGTTTTTTGTGTGTCGGACTGGATTCCGATATCCTGAAAATTCCAGCTCACCTGAAAGAAACATCGGACCCGATTTTTGCTTTCAACAAAGAAATAATTGATGCCACCCAGGATTTGTGTGTGGCCTATAAACCAAACCTGGCTTTTTACGAAAGCCTGGGCGTGAACGGCTGGGAAAGCCTGGGAAAAACGGTTCATTACATCCGGTCAAAATACCCGGAACAATTTATTATTGCCGATGCCAAACGCGGAGATATTGGCAACACCTCGAATTTGTATGCTCGTGCGTTTTTCGATCGCATGGATTTTGATGCCGTGACCGTAGCTCCCTACATGGGTGAAGACTCCGTGAAGCCATTCATGACTTACCTGGACAAATGGGTAATTCTGTTGGCACTGACTTCCAATAAAGGAGCATTCGACTTTCAGTTTTTAAAAAATGAAGAAAACGGTGAGATGCTTTTTGAGTCGGTTTTGAAGACGTCGCAACAATGGGGAAATACCGACAACATGATGTATGTGGTTGGAGCGACGAAAGCTGAAAAACTGGAGGATATTCGAAAAATTATTCCCGATCATTTCTTGTTGGTTCCTGGTGTTGGAGCACAAGGTGGAAGTTTGGAAGAAGTGGCCAAATACGGTATGAACGATCAATGTGGATTATTGGTTAATTCTTCACGCGGAATTATTTACGCATCTTCGGATGCGGACTTTGCGGAAAAAGCACGAAATGCCGCCATGGATGTGCAAGTAGCTATGGAAGAGCTGCTGCTTGAAGCAGAATTATTGTAACAAGTTATTCAGAATATATTATCAACCCGGAGTTCGGCTGAGCTTCGGGCTTTTTGTCTTTTAAAAGATCAGACTTATCATTAGGTACTTCAGCAACAAGCCCGCGAAACTATACAGTATCGCTTCTTTTAGTCTGTGCTTCAACATACCGGCTGCCAATAAAATTACGGGCGAAGAAAGGGGCAGGAGGTTGAATGCAAAAATGGCAATATTGCCATATTTCCGAATCTCCGCTTCTGCTTTTTCATAACGATGTCGACCAATCATTTTATCAATGATTTTTGTGCTGAGCGAACGTCCAATGTAATAGTCGACAAGTTGTGCCGCAATGGCTGTCGAAACAGCTACGGCATTGAGCCAGTAGACGTCCATCCCCACATGCAAATAATAGATAAATGCTAGTTCCACCGGCATAAGCAGAAAAAATAAATAGCCTGAAAAATTAATGATGGCAAAAGTGATCTGTGTATGCTCACTTTGTCCGTAAATTTCCTTCCCAATTGTTAACGAAGCAATGGAAATTGCCAGGGCTGCCAATATTAAAAAAGGCAGAATTTGTTTGATATTGAAATGTGGACGGTTCACGGAAACGGTTCATTTTCTTCTACTAAAATTAACAGGTTTTTGGCACAATATCACAGATGAAGATCATCTTTTTGAGATTCTCAGGGTGATGATCTTCAATAAAAAACTATCTATAAAGTTGGTTTGTTGAATAAAATAGTATTAATGAAAAAAAGGGACATGAAAAAACTGATATCGATCGTATTTTTTTTATTTGTCATCCAGGCATTTTCACAACAAATGATGACCGTTCATATTGTTGACCGACCAAGCTCAATGGGAATTAAACCTGCTTTTGAAATCGTAATTCCGAAGGCTGATCTGAATAAAGCTGAAAACAAATTTAATGAGTTTATTGCACAGAAAAAGTTTTTCGGGCTGATCAATAAGAAGACGGTCAATCAAAAAAAAGGGCAGGAATGGGTGACACAAAAATTTACCCTCAAAGCAGTGAGCGATAAGCCGATGATTGTATTGTTTCAAATTTCAAAATTTACTACCTCGACGTATGTGCGGTTCTTTTTTCAAACAGACCATGGATTTTTAGGGGCTGATGATGTTGGCTCCAAACAGGAAATTGCGAAGGCCAAAAAATTTGTCCATAGCTATGCTGCAGGATTGTACCGGCAAACAGTGAATGATGAAATTCAGGCTGAAAATAAGGAACTGGCGAAATTAAAAAAGAAATACGGCCGTTGGGAGCAACAAAATAATCGGGTCAGAAAGAATGCAGATGCGAGTCGTTCAAGTCAAGATACCAAACCGTCAAAATCGGGATTTGTGGATGTTGACAAAGCGACCGAACGTGCGGACTCCTTTTTAAAAAATGAGAAGAAAGGGCAAAAGAAAATTCGCAGAAATCAGCGAAAGCAAGCAAAACTAAAAGCAGAAATGAAGAATCATCAAATTCAGATTGAAAAATTGAAAGATGAGTTGAACGCGATCGAATAGTTTTTCCATTCTGGGCAATACAGCTTCAAAAACCTGATTATTAAAACAATTTGTTCTTTCTAATGCGTATTCAGTAGGTTGTTGGAATTTCGTTTTGGAGCATTTTTCTGAAACATGATCGATTGTTGATTTTGACGTCTTTTACTTGTCTGTGAGTTATTGGCCAGCGGCTGCAATCTTTTTTGAAGCGCCATTGCCTCCCGGTTTGTTGGATCTTCTTTTAGTGCTCTAGTGATGAAATCACGGGCACTTCTTTGATTATGAGCTTCCAGCATGTACATGCTTCGAATGACATCCAAATCGGAATTATTGTTGATGTTTCGAGCCATGATTAAGTAGTGATAGACTCCCCTCATATTTTTCTGAGCCAATGCCATCCTGGCTCTCAATTTGACAACTTCAAAATTATTTTGGTGCTGAGGAGCAATATACTTTTGCAGGATTTCTTCGGCTTTTTGATCATTTTTCAAGAAATGGTAGCACAACGCAATTTTCGTTGTCGCTACGACATCATTTTTTTTGAATTGCAGCACTTTCTCATAAAATTTCGATATGGCATCCTGGTATTTCCCGAAGTTGATAAGGATATCTCCGATCATCATGTAGGCCTGGTAGTAGTCTTTTTTGAATTTAATGGCTGTTTGAAATTCCTTTAAAGCTTCATTGGTCCGTTTCAGTTCTTTTAACGCTACGCCTTTAAAGAAATGTGCTGGCGGTATCGAGTTTTTTATGCCGATTAAATAATTACTCAATTCCAACGCTTCCTGAAATTTGCCAGACTTAACATAACTACTTGTTTTTGCAAAAATGGCACTGATCTGTCGTGGATTATACTGGAGTGAGCTATCTGCATATGCGATTGCTTCTTTAATGCTATCCTGTTTGTCATATACCGTTGCAATTCCGGCAAGGACTGTGACGTTTTTAGGATCCAGTTTAAGGTAGTTTTTAAAATGATTTTTTGCCTCTTGAAGTTTGTTCTTCCTCAATGCTTCAAATCCTTTGTAATCTTCATCTGAAATCCTTTTTACTACTGCAGATATTGGGAAGCCATCAACTTCCTCAACATGAATGGTTCCTTTGGGAGGCCAGAGTTTGTGTTTCAGTTGATTTGGAGCAACATAGTCACAATATAAAACCGCATATTTCCAGTCTTTTCTTGATTTGTCATAGAACCGGGTATACTCCAAAGAAACTTTGTTTTGTACAGGTTTAAGAAAATAGTTGACATTATTATTCGAGTTGGTTACAATTTTGACTTTTGTTGAATCGTTCGAAACGTCTTTTTTTAACTCATGGTTTACGAGCCACTCCGTTGAACGCCGAAGGCTATGTTGAAAATAATCTGACTCGAAATTTTTTGCCGCGTGTGCAGTTCCACCTGCTAGTTCATTAAAATAAACATAGCTGTATGGGTAGTTTGTCAGTATGTGTTTGACTGGGTTGAATGCCAGCAAAAATAAAACGGCGATAGAGATATACTTAAAAGCAGGCTTTTGAAGTTTCTCTAATTTTTCGCTGATAAACTTAACCCCAATCACTGTCGCAACAATAGCTAATGGATATATGAAAAGTAAGTGTCGAATCCCACCATAAATATTTGAATTTTCCAAATTCATCCAGATAACGACAAAATAGAACGAAAATAGAATGATGAATTGGTTGAATAAGTCCTTCCCCTTTGGTTTAATGGCAAATTGGATCGTGAAAACGACCAGCCCAAGCAAGATGATCAGTGGATAGGTGTATAAAATGTAGATTAACGTATAATCCCTCGGCAGTTGGTCCGAATTATAAACCTTTCCTTCAAACAGCTGACTTAATGACACCGGGTGCTCAGACATGGCATGAAGAATAGTCTTGAAGTGAGCGATTGGGTCCGTGAGCATGTACGGCCAAAATAGAATGCCCAATAGGTAGCCGATTACACTGACCAGCGGAATATAAATGAGTAATCGTTTCGTTAGATTCAACTTTTCACTATTGAACGGTGATTTGATGGGTGCCTTCGAAAAGGCATAAATAGCGCTAAAAAAACCTAAAAAGGCAATTGAAAGTATTCCTGCAAGGCGGATACTGATGGCGATGCCAATGCCCAAAGTCAGATAAATTAAGGTTGAATTTTTGGGTTTTGGAAGCTGCTTGATAAAAACCATCATCCAGTAAAAACTGAAAATAAATCCAAAAGCAAATGGAATGTCTTTATTATTGTTTAGCGCATGTCCGATAAACCGGGGAGAGATAAAAAGCAGGAATACAGCTAGAATTGCACCGTTGTATCCCCAAAGTTCTTTCGCAATTAGGCCGGTCATTAAAATGATCAACCAACCAAAAAGTGCATTGAAAAAATGTCTCATGGTCATGTAGTCATCGACATTGAACCATTTTTCGAAAGCATACATTAAATTGTCAAATGATTGACCATTGTATTGCATGGGGTCAACCCCGGTCTTTTCCAGCGCTGATCGATCTTTTCCATTGGTCGCAAAATAATTGTAGACTTTTTCGGCTTGCGTGTGGTGTCGAAATTCATCGCCTGAAATTCCAGCGTCAAAACTCATAGCAAGCATTAGGATCAGCTGAAGTCCAATCAGAGTATAAAAGACGATTTTTGGCAGATTGGCTTGAGTAATTCGTTTAGACATTCGATGATCGGTTTTTCAAAAGGGGTAAAATAAAACGCGCTTATCTAATTTTTACAGTGTGAATATATGGAAAAAGGATAGAACTTATTCCTGAAAACATGTTCATTTTCGTTTTTCAATTAATTTTCTTTACATTTAAGTAAATAGAATATTTTCCCCATGAATGAAGCTTTTTTGCAGTTTATATGGAAACACCGCCTGTTCCATCCCG
>DATFMO010000029.1:0-7536 GCA_035266925.1 Sunxiuqinia sp.
GTCCACTTGAAAAAAGCAAACCCGCTTTTAGCACTTTTAACCCAAAGGCTATGAAAACTGTATTTTTAAAGGCTATCTGAAGCCAACGAAAACTGCGCTTCATTTTTTTTGGAAAAATGAACTGCAATATGATTTTTTTTATACTTTTGCAGCGTCTTTAAAGAAAAGACAACGAATGATTGACCTATGGTGTAATTGGCAACACGTCTGATTTTGGTTCAGAAGAGTCCAGGTTCGAGCCCTGGTAGGTCAACCAGAAAACGAAAGCACTTAAATCCTGGATTTAAGTGCTTTTTATTTAAGGAATTTATTTTTCACTCTTACAAAATGGAACCCCTTGGTTTTACCACACTATTTGTGATCATTTGATCATATTTTTAACTGATGTTTTTTGATCAAAAAAAGAATTTTTCGAAGCCTGAAAATTTAAATTTTTTTCAAAAAAAATTGCTATCACAACAGCACCACAAGTAACTAAACAACAGAACAATAAGTATTTAAATATATTCGGATCATTTTGTCCTATTAAAGAAAGTAAAAACTTTTTCATTTTTAAAATTGTTGATTTCCCCAATTGATATGGCGTTCATTTTTTCACGTCAAAATTTGGACTGAAAGAGAACCGTATCCAATTAACTTAACAAACTAATCAATAGTCGCAAATTTCGATGTCATTAACCTAAATGATTGAAAGTAAAATCCTTTCATATTGGGGCTGTTTTGTGTATTGCCGAAAACAAATCCCACTGTTGAAAAACAAAATGAGAATACAAAATTGAAATAGATCACACTGATAAGATATTTGATTTAGTTATAACTATGAATTCGTTAGTAAAAAAGAGAGGGGTAAAGATTGTTGAAGGAACCGTGCTGTTTCTATTGACAATTTTTCTTAGTGGGTGCAAAAAAATGGTTGTGCTCGATCCGAAAGGGCCTGTTGGAATTGAACAGGCTTTTTTAATTAAGTTAGCATTCTTTTTGATGCTTATTGTTGTTATTCCTGTGTTCGCCATGATTATTTGGTTTTCGGTACGCTACCGGGCTTCGAACAAAAAGGCTACTTACAAACCAAAATGGGCACACTCCAATGCCATTGAAGTAGTCGTATGGGGCGTCCCGGTTCTCATTATCGCAGTGCTTGGTTACATTTGCTGGGACAGTACCAATCGCCTGGATCCATACAAACCGTTGCAATCGGAAAACAAGCCGCTTGAAATTGATGTGATATCAACAGATAGCGACTGGCTTTTTATTTATCCTGAATATGGTGTTGCGTCGATCAATGAAATGACTTTCCCAGTAAATACACCATTAAATTTCAGGCTGACTTCGGGCTCGGTTATGACTTCTTTTTTCATTCCTGCTTTGGGTAGCCAAATGTATGTGATGGCTGGGATGCAGACCAAGCTCCACCTGATGGCAAGTGAACTTGGCACCTACCGGGGAGAAAATGTGGTGTACAGTGGAAATGGCTATGCCGGTATGCATTTTAAGGCAATTTCATCGACCCAACAAGCCTTTGCAAATTGGGTGAAGCAGACGAAAGCATCAGCCGATACGCTCAGTCTGGACCGGTTCAACCAGATTAATGAGATGTACAACATCAATCATCCAGCAACTGCCTTTTCATCAGTCGAGCCTGACCTATTCAAAAAAGTGATAAAGAAAAATATGCATTGGATGCCGGAACAGAAAAACATGAAAGGTATGTCGGGTAATGAAAGTGCTATGGAGTCGCATAGCCACGGGGGTATGAATAAAGCAGTAAAAATGGAGGAATAAAGATATGTTTGGAAGATTAAGTTGGTCGGATATCCCATTTCATGATCCCATTATCATGGGAGCCGTTGGAAGTTCTACGATCCTTGCTTTAGTTATTATTGGTCTGGTAAGCTTTTATAAAAAATGGGGGTATTTGTGGACAGAATGGCTGACAACTGTTGACCACAAAAAAATTGGTATCATGTACATCATCCTGTCAGCCGTGATGTTGCTACGTGGTTTTGCTGATGCCGTTATGATGCGGATACAGCAGGCATTGGCCGCCGGAGGAAATCCCGGGTACCTGACCGCACATCACTTTGACCAGGTATTTGGTGCCCACGGTACGATCATGATTATTTTTGTAGCGATGCCATTCATGTTCGGTTTGATGAACATTGTAGTGCCTTTACAAATTGGGGCACGTGATGTGGCTTTCCCGGTGTTAAACTCGGTCAGTTTTTACCTGACCGTTGCTGGGGCCGGGCTGATGATGATCTCGCTCGGCGTTGGTGAATTTGCCAATACCGGATGGTACGGAATAGCGCCTTTGTTTGAAAAAGCCTATAACCCAGGGGTTGGGGTTGACTATTGGATGTGGGCTTTTCAGATTGCAGGACTGGGGAGTTTGTTTGGTGGGATCAACTTTATTGCCACCATCTTGAAAATGCGGGCTCCGGGCATGAAATTGATGAAGATGCCCATGTTTACCTGGACCGTTCTAACTGCAAGCATGATCATCATTGTAACCTTCCCTGTAATCACCGGTGCACTTGGGTTGTTAACGCTGGACCGTTACCTGGGAATGCACTTTTTCACCAACACGATGGGTGGAAATATGATGATGTGGAACAACCTTTTCTGGATGTGGGGACACCCTGAAGTATACATCGTTGTTTTGCCTGCATTTGGAATTTTTTCTGAAGTGGTTGCCACCTTTTCTAGCAAACGCCTCTTTGCCTACAAATCACTTGTTTGGGCAACTGCAGCAATCACCATTTTGTCGTGTACCGTCTGGCTGCACCACTTTTTCACCATGGGAAATACTGTGAATGTCAATGCTTTCTTTGGTATTGCCACCATGTTGATCGCGATCCCTACCGGGGTAAAAGTGTTCGACTGGTTGTTTACGATGTACCGCGGACGCATTCGGTTCACATCGCCAATGTACTGGGTGCTGGGCTTCCTCACTGCTTTCACAATTGGTGGAATGACCGGCGTATTGTTGGCCATCCCGGGCGCTGACTACGTGATGCACAACACCGTGTTTCTGGTAGCACACTATCACAACACCCTTATCCCCGGTGCCTTGTTTGGTTACTTTGCCGGTTTCTCATACTGGTTCCCTAAAATGTTCGGGTTCAAACTGAATGAAAAATGGGGTAAGCGTGCGTTCTGGGGCTGGATGATCGGGTTCCTCGTAGCTTTCATGCCACTTTATGCTGCCGGTTTTATGGGTATGCCCCGTCGCGCTGCAACCTATGATAACCTGGAATGGCAACCTCTTTTGATCACCGCCGCTATTGGAACAGCCATTGTGGGCTTGGGAGTCGTCTTCCAGGTCATTCAGGTAGTGGTTAGTATTCGCGAACGCAGGGAATCGAGAGATGCTACCGGTGACGCATGGGACGGCCGAACCCTGGAATGGGCAATCGCCTCGCCACCACCAGAATATAACTTTGCGGTCACTCCTGTTGTTAGCGAACTGGATGCATTCTGGGAAATGAAAGAAAAAGGCACAGCCTACAAACACTACCCGGTTTACGCCGATATTCACATGCCGAAAAAATCGCCGCTAGGAATTATCATCGGTGGCTTGACATTGACCTTTGGTTTTGCGATGATTTGGTACATCTGGTGGCTGGCGATCATTGGGTTCCTCGGAATTGTCACAGCCCTGATAATCAGTGGCTCAAATGATGACGATGGCTACATCATTCCTGCAGCAGAAGTAAAACGAATTGAAGACAGGCGATTCTTACTGTTAGATTCAATGAGATTGAGAAAAGAGGTCGGAGAAGACGAATTGAAACCAAACAAAAAAGAGAAAATACATGAGTACAACTATTTCGAGCAGTAGCGCTGCACATGCCATAGAACATGGACATGCCGATCATTCAGAAATCAAAACATTTGGTTTTTGGATTTACCTGATGACCGACTTGATCCTGTTCTCCACATTCTTTGCCACCTTCGCTGTTCTCTGCAAGAACTACGCGGGGGGCCCCGGAGCAAAAGAATTGTTTGATGTTCCCTCTGTGTTTGTTGAAACGATGTTGCTTCTGGTGAGTAGCGTAACCTTCGGCTTTGCCATGATCGCCTTGAATAAAGACAACAAAAAGCAAATGCTGACCTTCATGGTGATTACCGGCCTGCTGGGATTGGGCTTCCTGGGGATGGAGGTGAACGAATTTGCTCACATGATTGCTGAAGGAGCAGGTCCGGACCGGAGTGGTTTCCTTTCTGCCTTCTTCACCTTGGTTGGCTTCCACGGGCTGCACGTAACTTTTGGTACCTTGTGGCTGATCGTCATGATGATTCAGATTGTGAAAATGGGCTTTACAACCGGTGTTAAATCACGCCTGGTACGGCTGAGTTTGTTTTGGCACTTCCTGGACATTGTTTGGGTAGGTGTGTTCACATTTGTTTACCTGTTGGGTGTAATATAGAAATTGAATTCTTCATTTTTAAATTGAAAGACATGTCAAGCACATACAACGAGGCAGCAGAAGCCTCACATTCAAATTATAAATCCTACATCATTGGCTTTGCGTTAGCCACGTTGTTTACACTGGGTTCATTCGCTTTTGTAATGATTGACCAGGTGCCAAAGAAAGTGGCTTTTTTCGGTCTGTCCATTGCGGCTGTTCTACAAATGTTGGTTCACGTGCGCTACTTCCTTCACCTGGACAATTCAAGAGAACAACGATGGAATGTATTTCTTCTGGTATTTACAGCCGTTTTGGTATTTATTTTTGTTGGTGGTACAATTTGGGTCATGTACTCGCTTAACTCACGAATGATGTAGCAAAAGATAACTCAGATAAAAAAGTATAAAAGCAATGCCGGGATTGATTAAACGTTCCCGGCATTGTTCTTTCGTTTATCATGAAAAACTTAATTCTTTTCTTTGTAGTACAAGCAAATCGAATTCATCATACATTCCGGGCATTTAGGATTGGTTGGTCGACAAATTTCCCGGCCAAGGAAAGAAATGGACATGCCTGCTTCATTCCAGGTTGCCTGCGGAAGTGCAGTCATCAGTTGTTTTTCAACTTTATCAGGCTTGGGTTTATCTTCCTGCTCAACAATACCCAATCGAGGAGCTACCCGCAACACATGCAGGTCGCAAATGATACCTTCGGCATGGTCATCTGATTCACGAATAATGACATTGGCAGATTTTCGGGCAATCCCCGATAGTTTGCAAAGTCCGTCCATGGTGTGAGGGATATTTTTGTCTTCGCCAATTTCCCGCGCCATTTTGACCAACCACTTCGACTTATTCCCAAAATTGCGCACTGACCGAATGTATGGATGGAGATCTTCCGGCTCGGCGGTGGCGAGCGTCGCCATGTCGGGATACGCATCGAACAAATCCTTCCCCAATTGATTCACACGATCGTCAGTTGTTTGTGCAGACAAAACAACCATCACAACCAGTTGATAACGGTTTTTATAATCAAGCGGATGTTGGCGTTTGCCATATTTCTGAAAGAGCGGCTGAAGTTCTTTGGGCCAATCTATTTTCATAGTTACAATTTTTATTGGTTTTAAAATTACCGATACAAGTCACTAAAATTACAGAAAATCAACCATTTTATTAGTTTTTTCTTACTTCCGAATTTCATAAATCGTTGATTGATAACTGACAATCAAACGAAACAACAAAAAATTCAGGCTTTTGTTATTGATTCAAAAATGCAGATGAAAATGATACGTTTGCAAATTGGTTGCATCAACATTTTTATATATTTGTGCTGAACAACAGTTCCCGATTCATGAAAACAGTCGCATTCATATTCTCACTGATTATTCTGTCAATGGCGCTCCTGCCATGTACAGACGTGCACGCGGATGCAACGCATGGGAACGGTGTGGTTGCGGTTGCAGATGAACATCATTCAGCAGAAGATATGGATTTGTGCTCGCCATTCTGTTTTTGTAACTGTTGTCAAACCATTTCGATCCCGGTCGATTTTATGGCCATTAACTTTCAATATTCGCATACAAAAATTGATCATTTCGAACTTCAGAAACAACCCATCAAGCAGTTCCGGGAACTGTGGAAACCGCCCAAAATAAACACCATCCTGGGCAGGGCATAAAAACACTCGTTCCGTATTTCTTATTGTCATTTTCACATTACGCTAAATAAATTGAGTAGCGTCTTGTAATGACGAAAAAACAGACTGTCTAGACTTCCTCTTACAAAAAACGAAGTTGGAATTGCATCTTCGGCTGATTTTTCAACCTGGATCGTGGTGTTGAATTTGTTTTATCAGGAAAGAAAGACCTCTCCCCTCTTGCCCTGTCAATCATTTCTTTTGACCATATTTTTCAACCAATCTTCAAAATATAAAATCGAATGATCAATAAAATCATCGCATTTTCAATTAAGAACAAATTCATCATTGGACTACTGGTGCTGGCGCTCATCGGCACCGGAATCTATTCGATGATGACCATCAATCTAGGTTCAGTTCCCGACATTACCAACAACCAGGTGCAGGTGATCACGGTATCTCCCAACCTGGGAACCCAGGATATCGAGCAATTTGTGACTTACCCGGTTGAACTGGCTATGGCCAATCTACCGGGAGTTACCGAACTACGTTCCATTTCACGATTTGGCTTGTCCGTGGTAACCATTGTTTTCAAAGATAAAATGGGCACTTACCTGCCCAGACAACTGGTCTCAGAAAAACTAACGGAAGTGAAAGATGACATTCCGAAGGGATTTGGCGAGCCATTCATGGGGCCCATCTCCACCGGCCTTGGGGAAATTTACCAATACACCCTGGAGGTCGATTCAGCATACGAAGGCCAGTACTCCGCCATGGATCTCCGATCGATTCAGGACTGGATTGTCAAACGACAAATGGCGCTGGTGCCGGGCGTTGTGGAAATCAATGCTTTTGGCGGTTATATCAAACAATACGAAATCGCACTTCACCCTCACCGGTTAAAAAGCATGGGGCTCACGATTTCCGATGTGTTCAGTGCCCTCGAAAAGAATAATGCCAACACGGGCGGAGCTTACATTGAAAAAGACCACAAGGCCAACTTCATCCGTGGAGAAGGCCTGGCTCGATCGCCCGGTGACCTCAAAAAAATCAAAATTAAAACCATTCAAGGTATTCCGGTGCTGATCAAGGATGTTGCCGAAGTACGCTACGGATACCTGCCCCGTTACGGTGCTTTTACTGAAAACGGGAAAGGGGAAGCCGTGGGAGGCATGACGATGTTGCTAAAAGGTGAAAACCCCAATGCTGTTATTCAGGATGTCAAACAACGGGTACAGGAAATTCAAAAATCACTGCCGGAAGGTGTGAAAATCAAACCGTTTCTTGACCGAAGTGACCTCATTGCACGAACTACCGGGACGGTGACCAAGAACCTGATCGAGGGGGCACTCATTGTTGTTTTTATACTGGTGGTGCTGCTGGGCAGCCTGCGGGGCGGTTTAATCACCGCTTCGGTCATTCCGCTTTCCTTATTGTTTGCGTTTATCCTGATGAAAATATTCAATGTCTGGGCGAACCTCATGTCGCT
>DATFMO010000030.1:0-13002 GCA_035266925.1 Sunxiuqinia sp.
CCAACCATATTTTTATTGGAAGCAGCACAAATGGTGCCTTTATCCTCAACACACAAACAGATTCATTAACGCAGTTTGAAAGGCATTTGAACGAACCGAATTCCATCAGCTCCAATTGCGTTTACAGGATTCTGAAAAACAGCAACGGGAAATTTTGGCTGGGAACCAGTTCAGGACTGGATTTATTCGATCCTGTTGACCGTTCTTTTCGGCATTTCTTTTCTGGAGAAGATATTCGCGATATTCAGTTGAATCGTGAGGGACGGTTGTGGGTTTCGTTTTACCGGGAAGCCAACTTGGCTGTTTTGGATAGCCGGACAGGCGAAATCATGGAGACGGTTGACATGCCTGAAGAATTCAGGGAAAAGCAAAAACGTTTGTTTTTTGATAGCCAAAATATGTTGTGGATTGCTGTGCTTGATCGCGGGGTTTATACCTATGATTGCAGTGGAAAACGTGTTTTGAACGAAATCAGGGATTCCAATGATCAAGGCGACCAGCCCATTCCAAGTCCCTTAAAAATTTTTGAAGATCGATTTCATGATATTTGGATCACCACTTTCAATCGAGGCATATTTTTGTATGATCGCTCACCAAATCCGTTTCCCTTGGTTCGAAATGATTTTTGGTACAAAAACCGAAAATGCAGTGGAACCAGATGTTTGTATCAAGACCGTGATGGTTCCATTTGGGTTGGAGCAAGGGAAGGGGCAATTTTGAGCCGCTATGATCTGAGAACGAATTCGTTTGAAAATATCATTGTCCCAACTGCTCCCGGTGTAAATGTGGAAGATGACTTGATTTTTTCTATTGTGGATGCGGGGCCTGGGCAATTATGGATTTCAACATTGCATAGTGGCTTGTATCTGTTTGACAAGCGGACAAAGAGATTCCGTCCGATGCACTATCGTGCCAACCAACCAGACAGGATTAAATCGAATTCCATCTACGCCCTTCTGAATGACGGTGAAGGGAATTTGTGGATCGGCTATTCTGATAACGGGCTGGATATTTATAACATTCAAAATGATTCTTTTTTACATTTTAGCGCTGCCGATCCTGGTCATCGGATTTCAAACGATAAAATTCGCTGCATTTATAAAGATAAAGAAGGCGTCATTTGGGTCGGAACGACCAAAGGCCTTAACCAGTTCGACAAACAAACAGGGAAATTTAAAAGTTACTTTGCTGTTCCCAATGATTCAACATCGTTGATTGATAACCACATCAATTGCGTTTACGAGGATTCGCGCTTTATCCTTTGGGTTGGCACTTATTTGGGGCTAAATCGCTTGGATCGGGGGACAGGAAAAGTCATTCGATATTCAAAGGCAGAAGGGTATGGATTCAATAATTTATTCAATATTTTGGAAGATGACCAAGGGGATTTGTGGCTGAATGGCGAGCGGGGCTTGTCGAAATACAATGTGCTGGCCCATAAATTTGAAAACTATAAGGAAGCCAATGGGCTTCAAAACCCGGTTTTTTACCATGCTGCCTGTAAACTGAAATCGGGAGAATTGTTGTTTGGAGGGATTAATGGATTTAATTGTTTCAAAGCGACGGACGTCAAGTTTCAAACGAAAGACCTTCAAACAAAAATTACGGATATCAAGCTTTTCAATAAATCGGTGCCGATTGGGAAAGGTTCCATTCTGAAAAAACATATCCTTCAAACTGATTCCATCAAACTTTCCTATAAAAACTCAGTGCTCACGTTGGACTACTGTGCACTGAATTTTGGTAACGCACACAATACCGTCTATGCGTATCGGATGGGCGGTTTCGAAAAGGATTGGAACTACGTGAATAACAGAAGGTCGGCCAATTATACCAATCTCCCTGCCGGAGATTATACGTTCCAGGTGAAAGCCTCAGACTATGAAGGCAATTGGAAAAGTAATTCGAAAAACTTGTACATTACGATTTTACCACCTCCGTGGGAAACTTGGTGGGCTTACAGCATTTATGCCATTCTGGTTATTTTTTCATTTTTGAAATACAGAAGTTTTCTGATCAAGAAACAAGAACAAAAACGGAAAGAGGAGTTGGACGAGGA
The DNA here is from genome assembly GCA_035266925.1 of Sunxiuqinia sp. Lineage (GTDB taxonomy): Bacteria > Bacteroidota > Bacteroidia > Bacteroidales > Prolixibacteraceae > Sunxiuqinia. The sequence continues at coordinate 2,060 of DATFMO010000030.1, forward strand.
AAAATTGAAATTTTTCATCAATGTGTCCCATGAATTCAGAACTCCGTTGACACTCATGCTGAACCCATTGGTGGAGGTTCAATCTGATAAAGATACTTCCGAAAAAACGAAAGGCCGTCTGGCGGTTGTTTCCCGGAGTGCGCAAAAATTACTTCAACTAGTGACCCAGTTGCATGAGTTCAGGCGGTTGGATTTTGCGGGTGCCCGGCTGACGGTCAGGCAAGTGGATGTGGTTCAACTTACACAAGAATTGGTCCGTCAGTTTAGTGGTTTGGCAGAAAGTCGCCAAATAGCAGTGCGGTGTGATGCCGACCAGGAACATTTAATGGCTTACCTGGATGTTGACAAGTACGAAAAGATTTTGAATAATCTGCTGTCGAATGCCCTAAAATATTCAAATGAACGAGGACATATTCGCGTCAGGATCAGTACCGAAGAGGTTGCTTCAAATGAGAAAGAACAGTATTTGGTAATTGAAGTAAGCGACACTGGGATTGGTCTTTCGAAAGAACAAATGAAGAATATTTTTGACCGCTTTTATCAGGTTGACCCAACCAAAGTTGGCGCTGGTATTGGATTAAACTATGTAAATAGCCTGATAAAACTGCATCATGGTCAATTGGATGTGAAAAGTGAGGAAGGGGTGGGGACGAGCTTCTTTGTACGGTTCTTTTTAAGCAAGGAACATTATTCCGAAGAAGAGTTGTCGTCGGTGATTGAAGACAGTGAATTTATTCCTTCGCAACGCTTCGTGATCGATGCGTTGGAATATGATTTAATGTCGATGGGCGAAGACACTGAAGACTTAGCAGAGGAAAAGGAACCGGGCAGGAAAGAAACGATCCTGATTGTTGAAGACAACAAAGCTTTGCTGGATCAACTAACGGGCTATCTCGGAGCTTCCTACCGGATATATACAGCAAAGAATGGGGAAGAGGGGATTGCAAAAGCATCGAAATTTATTCCTGACCTGATTATTTCCGATATTATGATGCCGGTGATGGATGGGATTGAGATGCTCAAACGGATCAAAGAAAAAGAAGAAATCTGCCATCTGCCAATTATCATGCTGACAGCAAAAAGCTTGGTGGAAGATCGCATCAAAGGGTTTGAGTCCGGTGCTGACGCCTATTTTTCAAAGCCTTTTTATATGGACTATTTGCGGGTTCGGATTAAAAGCATTCTTAAGAACAGGGCTTTGTTGAAAGAACGGTTCAAATCGAAAGACCTATTGGAAAATTTGTCTCCGAAGAAGATTGAAAACAAAGATGAGCTATTCCTGGAAAAAGTGACAGCCATTGTTGTCAAAAACCTGGACAAAACAGATTTTTCTGTCAAGGATATTTGTACCGAATTGTCCATTGGCAGCAGTCACTTGTTTAATAAACTGACCAAGCTTACCGGGCAAAATCCAAGCGGTTTTATTCGTTCGATACGTCTGAAAAAAAGTGTCGAATTACTTCTGCAGGATGATGTTTCAGTGAAAGAAGTTGGTTACCAGGTCGGCTTCAATTCCCATGCCTATTTCTCAAAGTCATTTAGCGATTATTATGGCTGTTCCCCGAGCGAGCACATCCGAAAACACAAAGGGAAACAACAGCAAAGTGACGATGTGGAACATTCCTGACTTGTTTCAACACGTTTCCTGATTTATATCCTGAGTAAAAAAAAGCTATTTGTTGTTTTGTGGCAATTCTTAAATGGCACATTATAATGCAGTTGGGGTTCTGTAATGATGATTGAAAGCCATTTGGTGATAATTGAAAGCGCAAGCAAAACGCTTTGTCCAATTTTGATTCATTGGAACCGGACAAACAACGAACACTGCAACAGAACAAGCTTATGAGTCAAAATGGGAAGAACATCAACGTTTACTTATTACTGTTTTTAGGCATTCTCATTTTTACAGGAATCCCCAATGCCTATTCGGCTGGTAATAAATTATTTGTGTATGCTGCACCAAAAGGGGCAATTCAAAATACTGATTTTACAGTCCGTGTGCGGGTTCCCGGCCGACCATGGCGCGAATTGCCGGAATATAATATCAAAGTCGATGAAGTAAAGGAAGCAAGATATCGCACGCGAAATGCTTCCATGACTTATTTTGATTTCTCAGGTGAAGTTGAAGTTTCGGTGACTTTCAACCACGGACCAATACAAATGGCAAGAGTGCGTCCGCTATCCTATGGAATTGATCCACACGTCAACGGAAATACGTTGACGTTTAAGTTGAATCAGCCCCGCAACCTATCAGTGGAAGTGAATGGCGATATTTTTCACAACCTGCATCTATTTGCCAATCCCGTTGAAACATATATCCCGGACGAAGGCAATACCAATCTCATCTATTTTGGCCCCGGAATTCATCGCATTGATGGTGGAAAATTAATAGTTCCGTCAGGAAAAATAGTTTATCTGGCAGGTGGAGCAATTTTAATGGGGCAGATTGTTGTCGATGGCGTTCGTGATGTGAAACTGCTGGGGAGAGGGATGATCGATGATAATGTTAAAATGGGTATCTGGATTGCCAATTCGAAAAATGTTCAGGTTGAAGGAATCTTTTGTACCCAGTGTGCTACAGGCGGTTCGGATTCCGTCGTCATACGAAATGTGAAAAGCATCAGCTATTACGGGTGGGGTGACGGAATGAATGTTTTTGCGAGCAATAACGTTTTGTTCGACCGGGTTTTTTGTCGCAATTCCGACGATTGCACAACGGTGTATGCAACAAGAAAGGGATTTGTCGGTGGGTGTAAAAATATTACCATGCGAAACTCAACTTTGTGGGCCGATGTGGCACACCCCATCCAAATTGGCACACATGGAAATACCAATGCCCCTGAAGTCATAGAAAATCTAACGTACAAAAACATCGATATCCTCGATCACAATGAGATGCAGCTAGATTACCAGGGGTGCATGAGTGTGAATGCCGGCGACAGTAACTTAATCCGAAATGTGAAGTTTGAAAATATCCGGGTTGAAGATTTTCGCCGGGGGCAATTGGTAAATATCCGTGTTTTTTACAATAAGAAGTACTGTACGTCGCCTGGTCGTGGAATCGAGAATGTGTTGTTCAAGGATATTATCTACCACGGGAACAATGCGGAGATTTCTATCATATCTGGGTACGACGAAAACCGAAAAGTGAAGAATATCGTGTTTGAAAATCTTAAAATAAACGAACGCGTGATTTATGATGGGATGCCAGGCAAACCGGCATGGTATAAAACTGCTGACATGGCTCGGTTTTTTGTTGGTGAACATGTGGAAGGGATCGAATTTCGAAAATAATTTTTGATTGATAATATTGAAAATGAAGATGGAACTTAAAGACGCGAATATGCGATGACAATTGACCGATTATTAACACAAGAACTTTTTCATGAGTGTTACCTTAGAAGTGTTGATTCGGTCGCCCAAGAAAATTTAAACGAGCGATACAAAATTTATGAAAATGAAAAAGACAGGTTTTAGTTGTGGATTTCCCCATATTTTAAACGACCGAAATGATTTTATGATGAGAAGAACAAACCTAATTAAATTACTTTTTTTCCTGATTCTTGTTTCAGTGTCGGGCATTACTTATTCCCAGGGTTTTAAACACCCTGGGTTGTTACTTACAAATGAAGATTTTGTACGGATAAAAGCACAATTGGCAGCGGGTAATCCTGATGTTGTGGCAGGTTACAATAACTTAAAAAGCAACGAGTGGTCTCAATCTAATGTTGGAACATCTCCGGCTGAAGTTGTGAAAAGAGGTACAGATGATGACAATTATGTCAATGCAGGCAGGGGAGCCCATGGTGCCTATCTCAATGCCTTGCGATGGAAAATAAGCGGTGATGTGGCTCATGCCGAGCGAGCGATATATATCCTCAATAGCTGGGCCAGTGTCACAAAGGAAGTGACTGGTAATTCAAACCAGTCACTGGCATCCGGTCTGTATGGATATGAATTTGCCCATGCAGCAGAGTTAATGCGTGATTATAAAGGTTGGAAGCCTGAGGATTTCGAGAAATTCAAAGTTTGGATGCGGCAGGTGTGGTACCCCAAATGTTATGATTTCCTTATTAGAAGACATGGTACCTGGAAACAACTAGGAGCTCCTGGTCATTATTGGTCAAATTGGGGGTTGTGCAATACACTGGCCATAATGAGTATAGGCGTTTTATGTGATGATCCGTTTATGTATAATCAAGGTGTGGCATTTTATAAATATGATAAGATCGGTACATTTAATAATGAGGTTACCGTGAATCCTACAGTTAGCCATGTAGAGAGTTGGGGGTTCAACGAATTTTTAGGCAACCTTGTTCCGGTTGTTTATGACGATGAGAGAGGTCCATTAGGGAAATTGGGGCAGATGCAAGAGTCAGGAAGAGATCAGGCACATTCTATGATGGCATTGGGATTGGCAGTTGATATTTGTCAGGTAGCGTGGAATCAGGGAGATGACTTGTTTGCTTATATGGACAACAGGTTATTGGCTGGAATTGCTTGGGTAGCGGCATATAATACCGGTACTGATGATCTGCCATGGACGGACTATTGGTACCATGCTGCTGCAAATGAAACATGGAAACAGACAGCTCCGAGCGCAACCGAAAGAGGACAATTTAGGCCGATCTGGGATCGGATAATCGGTTATTATGAAGGTATAAAGGGAATTAGCCTTAATTTCTCTCATCAAATGGCCGATAAAGTAGTAGCTGATGCAGGTATTTCGTCAAGCCACAGTTCCACATTGGATCATCTTGGCTTCACGACATTAACCTGTACCCGTCCTAAAATTACAGCTGATAAAGCACCGCTGACATTGAGTACCTCTATTGAGTATGATGGGAAAACGCTTCAACAAGGTGAATTGAACAATGTAACGCCGGGAAGTGTGGTAAAACTTATTCCTGCGTTGCCCGACAGTGTTAGTGACACAGGCAATTGGAAGTGGAATACCGGGAACACAACCAAAGAGTTGGAAATAAATGCTGACAGCAGTGCAATCTACCGTGTTACCTACACGAACGAAAAGGGTATTGAGAGTAGACAGATGTTCAGTATTTCGGTTTATGGCGATTGTTTGCCCGATATTTATTCTTATTCTGTTACTACATCAAATGGTGTTTCCGAGGATTCCGTTGTAACCGTAAAACAGAATTCGAAAGTCATCATGTCGGTAAGTTCTTCTAACTGGCATTCAGCTTCTTTGTGGAACACCGGGGAAACATCTGGCACCAAAGAAGCATTTGTTGAAAGAGCAGACACCGTATTTTCAATGACCGGTACAAACCTGGGAGGGGCCGCAGTAACCTTTAACTTCCATATCAATGTAGAACCTCTTAGTACCAGTTATAAAGTTGGGGACGGGAATGTGATCTACAATGATAAAGCAAAAGTTGTTGCCGGGCAAACAGTTACATTAATGCCAATTGTAAAAAGTGGTATGGAAGGTGGTACATGGTTATGGAGCGGCGGAGAATCCACACAAAACCTGACATTGGAAAACATACAGGAAGAGAAGGAAATATCGGTCACCTATTCTCTTGATGGAAAAGAGTATTCACAGACTTTTTCTATCGTCATCATACCCGATGAAAATTCATTTGCTTATTGGCCGATGGATGAGAGTGCTGGAGCCATTGTCCATGACGTATGGGCTGGCAATGATGGAGATGTAAATTTGGGTGGTTGGACAAGGACGGGCGCAAAAAATGGTGGAGTTAAGTTCGACGGAGGGGACTCCTCATTTTTAAAGCTTTCAAACGATTTCACGGAAACCTTGAACGATTTCACGATTTCGGTTTGGGTAAAACCGGACGCATTGGATACCTGGGCCCGGGTTTGGGATTTTGGCACCAATACGAATTACAATATGTTTTTGACTGACAAAGCAAGTGATGGCTATGTTCGTTTCGCCATTAAGGCTGGTGGCGATGAACAGCGGATTAACACTACGAAAACGTTAGCAATCAATAAATGGACACATATTGCGGTTACCAAATCGGGAAATACGGCCAAGATGTACATTAATGGATCATTAGTTGGCAGCAATACAGCTATGACTCTTAATCCATCGGACTTGGGTTATACGGAACAAAATTATGTCGGTAAGTCGCAATGGCCCGACCCGATGTTTAAAGGGACGATTGATGAATTGCAAATTTATAATCGTGCCTTGAGTCAAACAGAAATAGTTAAACAAGTTCAGGATGTGGAACCTTTCGAATCAAGTTTCTCACTGGACGGTGGTGCGGTTGTTAAGGACAGTATTGTCCCTGTTCTTGCCGGACAGAGCGTTGAATTGATGCCCGTTTTAAAACCGGGGATGACTATGATTACTGGATTGGAAAACACCACATGGCTTTGGAACAACGGTGAAACAACACAAAACCTAACATTGGAAAATCTACAGGATGAACAAAAAATATCGGTTAATTACACTCATGCGGAAACAGTGTATGCCCTGACTTTTTCGATTATCCTTAAACCCGATGAAAATGCATTGGCTTATTGGCCAATGGATGAAAGCGATGGGACTATCGCTCACGATATCTGGAGCGGTAATAATGGAAACATCAATTCTTGTGTGTGGACAGGCTCGGGCAAAAAAAACGGAGGACTTACGTTTGATGGCGCGGCTTCTTCCTATGTTAGCCTTTCGAGTAATTTTTTGAGTACATTGAATGATTTCACGATCTCAGTTTGGGTAAAACCGGATCAACTTGATCAGTGGGCCCGTATATTGGATTTTGGAATTAATACGGATTATAATATGTTTCTCACTACCAAATCCGGAGATGGCTATGTGCGTTTTGCCATTAAAGCCGGAGGAAGTGAACAACGAATTACGACTACAAAAACATTATCAACCAGTAAATGGACACATATCGCAGTTACCAAATCGGGAAATACGGCAAAGATGTACATCGATGGTGGATTAGTTGGCAGTAACAATGCAATGACTCTTAATCCATCGGACCTGGGAAATACGACGCACAATTATTTAGGTAAATCGCAATGGCCCGACCCAATGTTCAAGGGTGTGATAGATGAATTGCGAATTTACAAAAAGGCAATGACTCCGGAAGAAATAAATGCTTTAATATCCACACCAACGCGTGTCGACGAAACCCTGGCTCATGGGAAAGATCCCTTGTTTTATCCCAACCCAGCCAACAGTGCCGTACACGTAATTAATAGCGAAGGAAGCTTGCTGACGCTTTATGATGTTAATGGGAATTTGATTCTTGGACGGAAAATAATAAGTGACAATCAGAACATCGATATTAGTGGCATGAAGTCCGGGATTTATATCTTGAAGATTGCAGATAATTTCAAGACATCAGTCCAAAAACTTGTTGTTGAATAATTGAAAAGTTACTGGTAAATTCGTTCTTTATTTTTTGCCACTTTGAAACTAACAAAAGGTAGAATAGAAAATATCAGTGTCCGGTTAAAGTTTTAGATTGCTTCGCCATGCTCGCGATGACGGGCAATTCAAGAATTTTCAGTTGAGGAGGGGATTGGTCGGTGGCGACGCCACCAACCAACCCCCTCCTCGCAAGTCCAACTATTTAGTAATGTTGTCATTGCGAACACAGTGTAGCAATCTATTTGCATGTGATTTTTTTTAGCCGGACAAGAATGAATAGAAAACGATGTTTGAGGTGGTGTAAACTAAGAAAATGGGGTTTTGTAACAACCTTACTTTTTTGTTGGCTTTGCCAAACGTATCAATTTTGTCATACTTATGAAGAAAACACTTAGAACCAGATTGTCACTTTTATTTTTCCTATTGGGAATAGGTGTTACAACGGCTTTTGCATCAGACGGCAATAAAGCAATTTACGTTCCTTCGACATTTGGAAACATTGACTTGAATAACACAGCCAGCCAATGGTGCTACCAGCGCAGCCAACAATCGGACGATTTTATTGTGTTTTGGGAAGCAGGATATGGGGCAAATCCGAAAACCACGGGAAACAGTAGTTATCGAATAGATGTTGATGCGCTGCTCAATCTTGCCGAAACAAGCTTCAAAATGTACCGGGATTCTCTGCAATTTATTGAAAAAGGCCATTCGAAAACTGATTCGCTTAAAATGATCATCCTGCTTTTCTACACGACCGACTGGATGGCCAATGGCTCTGGCATTGATGATCAGATAGGGCTGTTAAATTTAAGCGCCAGTGGCGCCCAATCCATGGGGGTTACCGTGGCCCATGAAGTGGGGCACTGCTTTCAATATCAAGTGCATTGCGACGGATTTCCCGGAGGATGGATGTACGGATTTGGGCCAAATGGCTCGGGCGGGAACTGTTGGTGGGAACAATGCGCACAGTGGCAGGCTTTTAAGGTGTTTCCCGATCAACAGTTTTCAAATTACCAATTCAGCAACTACCTCAGTAATGCCTACAAAAATATCCTGCACGAAGAACCCCGTTATGCGAACTATTTCATTCAAGACTATTGGACTTATTTGCATGGCATTGATTTTATTGGCCGTCTTTGGCGTGAATCGAAATATCCAGAAGATCCGGTAGATGCCTACAAACGCATCGTGAAGGTTTCGCAGGCGAAATTTAACGATGAAATTTACGACTGTGCTTCCCGGTTTGTCACGTGGGATATCCCCGCACTCCGCGAGTATGGTAAAAACTACATTGCTGCACGCGAATCCAGTCCGATGACACTCACCGATGATGACTATTGGAGAATAGACTCTTCGAAATGCATTGAAAACTATGGCTACAACTCCATTCGGCTCAACCTTCCTGATACAGCCAAAACAATAGCTGTTTACTTTCAGGGACTGGCTGGTGAAAAAGGCTATCGCTCAATTTACAGAAGTTTCGCTGGCTGGCGATACGGATTGGTTGCTCTTCAGAAAGATGGGAGTCGTGTCTACAGTCAAATGCGTTCACCTAGTTTCAATGGAGTAACGAAAACAAACCCCAGGGACACCCTCACCTTTAATAGCCCGGAAAATTGTGACAAGCTATGGCTGGTCGTAACAGGTGCACCGACCCTTCATTGGCGACACGCGTGGGATGATGACGATACCAACGATGAGCAATGGCCATATGAAGTGAAATTTGTCAACACAAACCGATATGGGGAGTTCAATTTCACATCAGAAGACACTCCTCACAATGAAACACTGACGCAAAACCTGACTTTAACTCCCGTGACTGCCAACACCAATCCATATCCAAGTACTGCGGTGCAACCGAACTGGGAAAGCGTTTGCCGGGCATTTCGCTTGCAACTTTCAGAAATACAAGCTGTTTTCGGTTCCACTATTAAATATTGCGCAGTTCAACCAAATGGAGCCTATAATTTCACATCCACAGCTAACGCTCCGGGACATTGGTTTAACAAATCGGGATACACCACCAACTGGGGAAATAGCAGCTATATTTTTTCAGAATTTAATTTGAATAGCCTGGCCTTCAATATTGGACAATATCCAAACTATTGCAAGGATGGTGATCAATTCACGATTCGTCAGGCGCTTATTTATTCACCGGGCTCAGTACCGCCGGTTATTGTGACTTTTGTTTTTAACATCAGCATCTCATCTGGCATACCCACTGCCATCGAAGATTTTAAATCGGAAAAATTACCTTCCCCTGTTAAAAATACGCTGGTAAAGGACGTTCTATATTTGGTTGACTCATACGATGATGTGGTCATCCGGGATCTTTGGGGACGAATAATAAAGAGAGGATCGAAAGCCAAAGAGATTTATCTTGGTAATTTACCATCCGGCATTTACCTTGTTTCTGCCAATGGTGTAACCGTGAAGATATTCAAAGCAAGCAATTATTGACGGTACGAGGTCACCTCATTAAGAAACTTGACTTGGTTCATTATTTCTTTGCTTGGGGGCAACAGCCAGAATGGACGCCAATTACCGGGTTTGTATTCGGGTGTCTTCCTGATAGTGACCCGCCGATTCATATCATCAGGAAATAAGGGTTTAAACTTTCCAGCCGGGCTTGCCGGATTCCAGGCAATCTCTCTTAAGATTTTATAATGCTGACCTTTCTGTGAGAACGAAACATTGGATATTGCAAATTGAGGAACCCAAAACCCGCCATTGAAGCTGAAGGTTATTTCATTGTGTTCATTATTCCGTTTGAACGTTTCAGGGGCGCCACCGGCGGCGAGGTATTCATCGGGCATCAGGTATTTTTCTCCTTTATCGCTGATCAGCCATTGAGCCCATGCTAAGCCAAATGTTTCGGCATCGATATACAGTTCTCCTTTATACAGCGCCCATGGCGTTTTTGTAGCCTGGTCAAATCTGATACGATACATTTTGCGCCCTTCAAAAGTAGTTTCGCCAACGCATTCGAACTGATAGTTTTTGGCAAACGATGGGTTGAGAAAAGAGAGTTTTGCAAACAGCGGATCCATCATCGGAACAGCGTCGTTGTACCTGTTTTGTGGTGTAAAAGGAATTTTGTCGCTGACATCAGTGGATTGAAAAACCCGACCACTTTTTAAATGTGTTTCAATGCGGCCATTAGATTCTGCCAGGGACGGCCATTGTTGGATGAAATAGAAATCAGTTAGTTGTTGCAATTCACCTCCATTGTACAGCTCTTCCCGGTAGGCGCCTTTTAAGTAATTCTTTTTTGAACTTCGGTTCCGGCTATTATTGCGATAGAATGATTTTAAAACTTCCCCAACACTTAGATTGGATGGTGATATTTTAGCCGAAACAAGCAAAATTTTTTCTGGAACACTTGCGTGATCGGTGAATTCGACGGTTTGAAAAGCTGGCTTTGAAACTTCAATTTTTAATTTGTCGTTCCCATCGTTTTCATTCATGGAAAAATATCCTTCAGGGGAAGTGAATGTGCTCCAGCCTTTTGCCGGGCAACTGACCAGCGCGTATGCGGCTCCGGTGCTGTCAGATAAGAGGATGCGAGTTG
>DATFMO010000031.1:0-3361 GCA_035266925.1 Sunxiuqinia sp.
CAATCACATTATCGGCTTCTACTGTGAACGTGTAATTCCGCAGGCAGATTCCATCACCCGGCGCTGTTTGCCCGGCAATGGTCAGGTCGCCATGTTTCACTTTCAACGGTCCTTGTAACGGAATCGTTCCGGAAACGGCAAATACGATTGTCCGTGCGCCTTTCTTTTTGATGGCCCACCGCAATGAGCCTTCTTCCGGGTGTTTCTTATTATCAGTTAATTTATTGACAATGTAAACATCGCCTCCCCGACCTCCGGTGGTGAAACGCCCAAAGCCTTCGGCTCCGGGGAATGCAAGTTGTTGTGCTTGTGTTATTAATGGTAATATAAAAAATAGTAAGATTAATTTACGCATAAAATATTGGCTTTATGGTCGAGCGATCTTGATGGAATGACCATCTACCTTCTGACCCAATTCGTATAATTTCCCTGCTTTTAATTCAGACATGAGATTGATTTTGACTTCCTCAGATTTTTTGCCGTTCACAGAAATCAACGTTTTTCCTTCTTTTGAATCCGACAAGTACAAATCATCCATTGACACATTTTTCGAATCGAATAATGAAATTGCAGGGAATTTTTTTGTTTTCAAATGTAAGTTCTTCACCGTCACTCCATCAGCATCCATACAAAGCATTCCATTGGTAGCGTCCATCGTCAGGTTTTCCAGCGTTACATTTTTCAGGTTCATTTCCGGAAGTCCTTGCAAATAGATGGCCTGAAGTGCACCTCTACAGGTAACGTTTTTAATGCTGATATCTTTAAATTGTGGTGTTTCTTCTGTTACAGGAGGAACGGCTTCTGCCGTTTTGCCTTGTTTATTCTGTTCCAGCATTTCCGAAACAGACAGACCTCCGTAATAAAGATTGAACGAGATAGCATTGGCAGCAATATCCATCATGTCGATGTTTGAAATGTAAACACCCTGAACGATGCCGCCACGGCCACGGGTACTTTTGAAACGCAGGCCAACGTCCGTTCCAATAAACGTACAGTCTGACACATGCATGTTTTTAACGCCGCCTGACATTTCACTTCCAACTGTAAAACCACCATGTCCATGAAATACGGTGCAGTTTTTCACGATCAGATTTTCGGTTGGTGCACCATGATCGCGAGCCTCTTTTCCTTTTCCGGATTTAACACAGATCGCATCGTCACCCACATCGAACGTACAATTGGTGACCACACTGTTCTTGCAGGATTCGATGTCAATTCCATCGCCATTTTGTGAGTACCATGGATTGCGAACATTCACATTACGCACAGTCAAATTTTGACACATGTATGGGTGCAGACACCAAGCCGGTGAATTCTGAAAGGTCGGACCATCAAGCATCACCTTGTTACAGTTTACAATGTTCACCATAACAGGGCGCAGAAAATCCTTGATTTCTTTGTAGTCGTCCAATGATTTGAAGTTCTTCGGAACATTCATATCAGCATTTTCAACGGCATCCAGGTATTGCTGTGAAGGATACCAAATGTCTTCTTTCTTATTCAATACGCCACCCGACTTCACTAAATCTTTCCATTGTCCACTAGTCAGTTTTGACTTTTTCACAGGGCGCCAAACGTCACCTGAACCGTCGAAAATACCATCACCGGTAATAGCGATGTTTTCCAGGTCTTTCCCATAAATTGGAGACATGGAGCGAACGGTTTTCAATCCCTCAAAATTGGTTTCAACCAGCGGATACAAATCTTTGTTTTTACTGAAAACCACCAGCGCACCTGCATCTGTGTGAATATTAATGTTGCTTTTCAAAATAATTGGGCCGGTCAGCCAAACACCACGAGGGATATTGACAGTACCACCACCTTTTTTAGCCACTGCGTCAATCGCATCAGCAATGGCTTTTGTATTCATTGTTTGGCCATCTCCAACGGCTCCATATTCTGTAATCGCTACAGCGTTGTCAGGGAAAGTGGGTTCAACCACTCTGGGCATGTTAAACTCAATGCCTTGATAAACATCATCCGCAATTGGTTTAACTTCTTGCTGTGGCTGACTACATGCAAAAGCCACCAACAAAACCAGGTACGAGTGTCTTTTTAATAATTTAATCATTGTTTTCATCTCAACGTGTATTAGTTATTTGAGTATCTGTTTATTTTACTTTTTCAATTCGAAACCAGTCGATATTGGCGTTTCCTGCATCATTAGTCACGCCATCGCGCAGGGCGAAAAAACCGACTTTAGCGCCAATCCAACGTCCGGGAACTGCATGGAAACTTTCACCAGCATCGGTAAATTTCCGTCCATTTGAGCTGAAGCTGAAATTACAAACGGCACCTTTGGTCACTTTCACCCGGAAGTAAACGGTGTTGCCAGAGAAATCCTGACGGAATAGTTCTTTTTCAGCGCCGCCTTTTCGCGCACCATGGCAGGTCACCACGCGGGCAACCAATTTGCCATCTTCCTGTTTCAACGAAACGTATTGATAATCTTCACCCATCACAATCAAACCAACTTCCTCGCCATCAGCACGATGATTGAAAGTCAGCTTGGTAGTGGCCGTGAATTCTTCAGCCGGAAATTTTTGCAATAACAAATTCGGTACTGACCAGAAATTCACGAAGTTGGCTGGTTTTGGAATGCAGTTTAAGCGATAGTAACCCAGGTTGCCAGAAGGAAATCCAAATGTTTCCTGGCGGTTGGCATGCCATTGCCATTGCAAGCCAAGCTTTGAACCGTTAAACTCATCGCTTTCTGGTGGTGTGACAATTGGATATGTTTTGCCTACATTCGGCTTTCTATAAGTTAAAACCGGTTCGCCAATTCCGTTATCATCTTTATCGACACCCATGGTTGGCCAATCGTCTTTCCAGTTCATTGGTTCCAGCAACACATCACGCCCGTAAGCTTCTTTATCCTGAAAATGGATGAACCAATCTTCACCGGTTTGGGTGGTCACCCAGGCGCCCTGGTGTGGCCCGTTAATTGGCGTAGAACCTTGTTCCAACACCTTTTTGGCTTTGTATGGTCCAAATACGTTTTCCGAACGCATCACCAACTGCCATCCGGTAGGCACACCACCAGCAGGAGCAAAAATGTAGTAATAGCCGTGACGCTTGTAAAATTTGGGACCTTCGATTGTTGGACTGGTATTATGCCCGTCAATAACCATCACTTCATCACCAATCAGCTTGGTTCCGTCAGGCGTCATTTCACTCACCATCAACACACTTTTCACACCGGCACGACTCCCGGCAAAGGCATGTACCAAATAAGCTTTACCATCATCATCCCACAGCGGAGAGGGGTCAATCAGTCCCTTACCGGCCTTCACCAACAATGGCTCTGACCATGAACCTTTCGGATCTTTCGCTTTAATCATGTAAATTCCATAATCCGGGT
>DATFMO010000032.1:0-7714 GCA_035266925.1 Sunxiuqinia sp.
CAAACGACATCCACACAAATAATGGCATCCGATTAAAAGCCATCCCTTTCACCCGCATGGATATTGTTGTCACAATAATGTTCAGGGCCGCTCCCACCGAACCGATCCCCATGATGAGAATACTAATCGCCCAGTAATTTACTCCCGGTGAAAAGCTATAGTAGTTTTCGGCCATCGGCACATAGCTGAACCATCCAACATTAGGAGCGCCACCAGCAAAAAAGCTGAAGTGAAGTACCAACGCGCCAAAAAGGAATGTCCAGTAACTAAATGCATTTAGTCTGGGGAAGGCCATTTCGTTTGCCCCAATCATCAGGGGTAACGAATACGTAATAAAACCAATGACCATGGGCATCAACACCAAAAAGATCATGGTTGTACCATGCATGGTAAAGATTTGGTTGTAGGCTTCAGGCGACAAAACCGTGTTTCCCGGTTGCGCCAACTGGATACGCATAAGCATGGCTTCTCCAAAGCCCGTAAAGAAAAAGACGAGCGCTGAGACCAAATACATGATCCCGATTTGCTTATGGTCAACCGTAGACAGCCAATTTAACAGCCCGTTAACTGACCTCAGTCGGGGTAATGGCGAATCCGGCTCGGGTAAGTGGATTTTAAAATTCATTCGAACTACTTTTTATTTTTTACACGTTTTTTTCAAACAACTGAAATTCAAGCTCTATTTTAGTGTTTCCAGGTAATGCGTCAAAGCATCTATCTCCTGTTTCTTCATGCGGAAGTTTGGCATTTGCGATCCTTCTTTTAGTTTTTGAGGGTCTTCCAGCCACCTGCGAAGGTTTTCCTTGCTGTTTTCCATCATCCCACTTAGGATCGTTTTACGTGACGCAAAGTGAGACAAGTCAGGTGCGATGTGAGCTCGCGCCGGTGTGCCCGAAATTGCGTGACAACTTCCACAGGTCTTCTGTTGAAAGAGCTTTGCTCCGAGTACTGCCAGACTGTCTGTCGGAAGCGGTGCGTGTTGCTTTTCGTGCTGCAGCCAGGCTTCGTATTCTTCCTCCGGTTCAGCAATGACTTTAATACGCATCCAGGCGTGTTCGGCACCGCAATATTCACTACAAGCACCATCATAAGTACCAGCTTCGTCAGCCTCAATCCAGGCATAATTTGACCGGCCGGGAATGGCGTCAATTTTACGACCTAAAGAGGGTACCCACCAACTATGAATTACATCGGCTGCTTCCACCTTCATCAACAATTTTTTGCCGACTGGTATGTGCAGCTCATTGGCAGTAACAACACCTTTTTGAGGATAACGAAAATCCCACCACCACTGGTGTGCAATAATTTCTATATCCGGTTTTTTACCATCGGCAATCGGGTCGTTTATCTTATTCATTGCTTTTAAAGAAATGAAAAAGAGCCACACTACTATTACCAGTGGGATCACTGTCCAAATTAACTCTAATCGTTTGTTACCAGTGATTTGTTTAGGCTCACCCTCTCCTTGTTTATCTGCACGGAAACGCACAATTCCCCCAATCACCATAAAACCTACTACAAATAGGATGACGAAAGAGAGGATAATAAAGTACAGAAACAACCGGTTTATTTCATCAGCCTGCATAGACGATGAAGCAAACATCTTTGCAAAAAAGTCATTTATCGATGCGATCAACATGAACATTGGTTATAAGTAATAAAACAGATTCAGTTGTAAAACACATCTCCCCGTTTATTGTTTTTGGTTGAAATGAAGGAAATCAAAATCGGATTTCGAGATTAGGACATTAGCTCAAAATATCCACAGAGTATGCCACACCCTTTCCTCAACCTTCAAATTATAATCAAATAGGATTATAGGATCACTTTGTCTTTATTATTTGCCGATAAATCAACAAGATCGACCATTAACTAAATATTTTATATTTTATGCTCGTGTTACCATAATGTATTATACGCTTCATGTTTTATAACATTATGTAGAATTTTCCCTACAACCACACCAGCTCAAAAAGCCCATTTTTTTTATTATTTTTTTTTTCATTTTTTTAACAGAGTATCCTAAAACCGCCCGTTTTAGTCGAAATTTTTGACCCGCAAACCACCCTTTTCGTACTAAGAAGAACATGCCTGCCGAATATTGGATTCATTATTGAATTCAACCATGCCAAACACGTTAAATAGATTTCATAAATACAAAAATTAAACTTGAAATAGTTTCATGAGTAATCAAAGAGAATATTTACCCATTGAAGATTATGGACTTATCGGAAATCTTCATACGACAGCTCTGGTTTCCAAACAGGGCTCCATAGACTTTCTACCTTACACGCGATTCGATTCACCAACAATATTTGGTAGCATACTCGACCGGAAGAAAGGGGGCCATTTTTCCATTGAAGTTGCCGATCAGGAAGCAAACCACAAGCAGCTCTATCTGCCGGACACCGCTGTGTTATTGACTCGCTACCTCACCAATGATGGGATTGCCGAACTCACAGATTTTATGCCACCTCACCACCTGGAAGGGCGTTTTGTCCTGGTGCGAAAACTGAAAGTGATCAAGGGCGCACACACATTTCGGGTGGAATTGAAACCGCGATTTGACTATGGGAAACATGGCTTTCTTGTGAAAAAAGATGGCGATAACCTGATTTTGGAAAACAAACATTCCGCCAAGCAGGCATTTCGCCTCATTGCGGATTCTGATTTTCATGAGGAAGATGAAAGCCTGATCGCCGAAGTTCAGCTAGAAACGAAAGATGAACTGACGATGGTGTTGGTTGCTGAAGATGGAAAGGAACCGGTCGGTAAAAACCTGATTGACTATTCACAAACCAGCTTTGATGATACGGTTCGTTTTTGGCGCAACTGGGTGAAACAAGCTGAAAATAAAGGCCGTTGGCAAGACATTGTCAACCGCTCAGCCATTACGCTGAAGTTGATGACCTCCTATCGTTACGGTTCTACCGTAGCTGCGGCAACTTTTGGGTTACCGGAACAGGTTGGCGGCGAACGAAACTGGGACTATCGATTCACATGGATTCGCGATACAGCTTTCACCATGTATAGCTTTCTAGAACTTGGCTATCACGGCGAGGCCCGCAAGTTCATTGAATGGATTCAGCAACGGAGTCTCGAAATCAGTTCAGCTGAAGAACTAAAACTGATGTACCGGGTAGATGGCTCCACAGATTTGACAGAGCGTGAACTGAGCCATTTGGACGGCTACAAAAAATCGACTCCCGTGCGTGTTGGAAACGGTGCCTACGACCAGTTCCAATTGGACATTTACGGTGAGCTGATCGACACGATCTACATCTACAATAAGAATGCCGAGCCCATCAGCTACGATTTCTGGCAAAGCTTGATGAAGTTCATCGATTTTGTTTGCGAAAATTGGAAGAAAAAAGATCGTGGTATCTGGGAAGTTCGCGATGACAAGCGGGAATTTTTAATTTCCAAAGTCATGTCGTGGGTCGCTCTAGATCGCGGAATCCTAATTGCCGAAGACCGCTCCTTCCCCGCTCCAATCGACCGTTGGCGGAAAACCCGGAACGAAATTTACAACGATGTCTTTTTCAATTACTGGAATCCGATAAAAAAGGCGTTTGTACAATATCGGGGCGGTGATTCCTTAGATGCATCAGCCTTATTGATTCCCCTCGTTCGTATGCTGAGCCCCAAAGAACCTCGCTGGGTTTCGACTTTAAAAGCACTGGAACAGGAACTGATCACTGATGCCCTCGTTTACCGTTACCGGCTGGATGAAGGGGCCAGTGACGGCTTTAAAAGCGAAGAAGGCACCTTCTCCATGTGCTCCTTTTGGTACATCGAATGTTTGGCCAAAGCAGGGGAGTTAGACCGAGCAATCCTGGCTTTTGAAAAGATGCTCGGCTATTCAAATCACGTCGGACTTTTCGCCGAACAAATTAGTTTGAGAGGTGAACTGTTGGGAAACTTTCCACAGGCATTCACCCACTTGGGTTTGATTAGTGCTGCCAACCGGCTTCGATTATTGATGAGACCTGGAAATACCGAAAAACCAAGCAATAAAGACAATTAAATATGAAAACGATCGAAAACAAAATAGCATTAGTGACCGGCGCCGCGTCCGGAATTGGTAAAGCCATAGCCATTCGTTTAGGAAAAGAAGGCGCCAAAGTCATTGTTAATTACCTAAAACAAGAAGATGAAGCGGAGAAAGTCGTTCAACAAATTAAGAATTTGGGTGGAACAGCTTCGAAGAGCCAAGCTGATATCAGCAAGGAAGATGACGTTAAAAAACTGTTTTCAACCATTGAAAAAGACTTCGGCACGCTGGATATTCTAGTCAACAATGCAGGCCGGCAAAAAGATGCCGACTTTTTAAATATGACGCTGGATGACTGGAATGCTGTAATCGAGGTGGACCTCACCGGACATTTTTTGTGTTCCCGGGAAGCTGCCAAACTTTTCAAAGACAAAAGCGACAAGGAAAACCAACCAAGCGCCGGAGTCATCATTTTCATCACTTCAGTGCATCAAAATATACCATGGGCGAAAAGAGCCAACTACTCGGCGGCCAAAGCTGGCGCCAGCATGCTGATGCGAACCATTGCACAGGAACTGGCGCCCTGCAAAATCCGCTCGAACGCCGTGGCACCGGGCGCGGTAAAAACACCGATCAATATTGATAATTTTCAGGATCCGGAAGAAAAAGAAAAGATTATGCGCAAAATCCCCTACGGACGTCCGGGAAAAGTGGAAGATATTGCCGCTGCTGTAGCCTGGTTGGCTTCTGACCAGGCAGACTACATCACCGGCGAAACTATTTTTGTTGACGGTGGGATGGAACTTTATGCCGATTTTGCTCATGGCGGCTAACCTTCCAAAACTTTTTTGCAGAAGATTAATCGTCTGCAAACTTCGATGCCTCCAATGGGATATCATAAGTGTGCCAATAAAAACCATCTTTGGCAATTAACGCATCGGCTTCGGGTGGCCCCCAACTTCCGGATTGGTAATTCGGGAATCGCTTGGGTTGATTTTCATTCCACACATCAATAATGGGCATGATGTTTTCCCATGCTGCTTCCACCTGGTCCGATCGCATGAACAAAGTGGCATCACCGATCATCACATCATTTAATAATGTTTCGTAGGCATCCGGTGGACCGACTTCATAGGAATCGCTGTAATTGAAAATCATGTCCACTGGTTTCAGGAACATGTCCAACCCGGGCTTTTTCGCCTGGAAATGAATCCGGATTCCCATCTGTGGCTGAATACTGATCACCAGAACATTGGGACGCAAAATTTCGCGCAGACCCGATGGAAAAATCTGGTGCGGCACCTCCTTGAATTGAATGCTGATGAACGACGTTTTTGCTTGCATGCCTTTGCCGGTTCGAACATAAAAAGGAACCCCCTGCCACCGCCAATTGTCAATGTAAAACCGAATGGCAGCAAAGGTTTCAGCTTTTGAATCGGGCGCTATATTGTCTTCTTCGCGATAGCCTTGTACTTTATCACCTTCAACCCAACCGGGTCCGTACTGTCCACGAACAGTGTGTTGATAAACTTCATCCTTATCAATTTCGCGAATCGCTTTCAACACTTCCAACTTCTTGTCCCGAATAGCATCGGCATCAAAGTTCAGGGGTGGCTCCATGGCAATCAGACACAAAAGTTGTAGGATGTGGTTTTGAATCATATCGCGCAAAGCGCCAGCTTTCTCATAATAGCCAGCGCGGTGCCCCACTCCCACTTGTTCAGCAACAGTGAACTGCACATTTTCAATGTAGTTTCGATTCCAGATCGGTTCAAACAATGCGTTCGCAAATCGAAAAACCATGATGTTTTGAACGGTCTCTTTTCCCAGATAGTGATCAATCCGATAAACCTGGTTTTCGTCAAAGGTTTTGCCCAATAATTGATTCAGTTCACGCGCACTTTCCAGATCATGTCCAAAAGGTTTTTCAACAACCAACCGGTGCCGCTTGCTGTTTCCGGCAATTTTTGCTTTGCCCAACTGTTCGGCAATTATTTTGATGAAACCGGGAGAAACAGACATATAAAAAATCCGGACGGCTTTTTCGCCCCAATCTCTGTCTATCTTTTCAAATGTTGCAGCCAAATTCCCGTAGGACTTGTCATCCGTTAAATCAGCCTGTTCATATTGAATGAATTCTTCAAACTTCTGCCACTGCTCCTTTTCAGCTTTTCCCCGACGCGAAAACTGGTTAACACCACCCAGCAAATGTTTTTTGTAGGCAGCCTGTGTCGACTCTTTTAAGTCAACCGCCAGAATCTTAAACTTTTCCGGTAGGTACCCATCCAAATAAAGGTTGAATAGCGATGGCATGAGTTTTCGCCATGTGAGATCGCCATTCGCACCGAAAATAGTCAAGACAGTTGGCTCAATGTCTTTTACACTTTTCATGTTGAACTTGATTTAATTACCATTCTGTGTGAAATACGCCGTCGCGATCCATCCGTTCGTAAGTGTGTGAACCAAAATAATCGCGTTGTGCCTGGATCACATTAAACGGAAGTCTGGCACTTCGATAAGCATCAAAGTAACTCAAGGATGTCATCAATGCTGGAATGGGAATCCCGCCTTCAGCTGCGTGAATAACAATTTTACGGGCATGAGGCACAGCTGCATCAATTTGTTTGTAAAGGGCTGGGCTCAACAAAATATTATGTGTTGATTCGCCCAATTTATAGGCTTCCAACAAATCTTCGAGCAAAGCTGCGCGAATAATACAACCACCTCGCCAAATCTTCACCACATCGTGTAAATTCAAATCGAAGTTTTTTTCGTCAGATGCAACGCTCAACAATTGCAAGCCTTGTGTGTAGGCAATCAACATACCAAAATACAGGGCATTCCCAAGTTCCGCAAGAACTTGTTCTTTGCCTTCACTAATTTCTTCATTTGGACCAACCAGTAACTTTTTGCCTACTTCACGGTCGCTTTTAAAGGTTGACATGTACCGCATGGCCACTGCCATGTCAATGGTTGGGATGGGAACCTCCAAATCCATCGCCACTTGCGACGTCCACTTACCGGTTCCTTTTTGTTTAGCGACATCCAAAATTTTATCCAGCAAATAACCATCCGACAAGTCATCTTTTTTATTCAGAATATTGGTTGTAATTCCAACTAAAAACGAATCCAATTTGCCATCGTTCCATTTCTTAAAAGCCTGGTGAATTTCTTCATGATCCATGAGCAGGCCGCGCTTCATCAAATCGTAAGTTTCCGAAATCAACTGCATGACACCGTACTCAATGCCGTTGTGCACCATTTTCACAAAATGACCGGCTGAGCCATTTCCCAGGAAAGCCACACAAGGCTCTCCTGCTGCCTTTGCAGCAGCTGCCTCAAAAACAGGCTTGACCATATCATAAGCATCCTCGTGGCCTCCTGGCATCAAGCTTGGTCCTTTGCGTGCTCCCTCAGCACCACCCGAAACACCAACACCCAGAAATTTAATGCCTTTTTCAGCAACTGTTTTCATCCGGCTTTCGGTTAAATAGGGGTGCGAGTTTCCACCATCAATGATCAGATCGTTGGCCTCCAGTGCAGACGTGAGTTGTTCAACAACTTTATCAACCACGCCGGCCGGCACCAACAGCATCACACGCCGGGGAGCTTCCAGGTTGTTGATGAATTCATCCAGTGAATTTACGCCTTTGACATTCAGGTCACCAGCATTTTCATTCAAGGTATTCACTTTTTCTTCATCCAAATCATAGCCCAAAA
>DATFMO010000033.1:0-2632 GCA_035266925.1 Sunxiuqinia sp.
TACTGATGAGGAGTACAGCAGTATTGATAAAGCCAATTGTTTTATTCAACTCTTCACCGGCTAAGTGAAAAGCAACAGGGTTTAAATAGCGATAGATGGAGTACACGATGAAAAGTCCTCCAAATAAAAGCAATTCAGTGAAGATGAAGAGCCACATCCCCACTTTTGATCCCTCCGGGTCGTAGTGCTCGTCATGGTGAATAACTTGTGACATAGGTATTTAGTTTTTAGTATTCGTATGGTCCGTCGTTTTCGTTGTAAACAGGAGGTGTGTCAAAATTTTCCGTTGGAGGTGGCGAAGGAATCGTCCATTCAAGTGTTTTTCCATGCCAGGGGTTCATCTCAGCTTTTGGCCCGCTTTTGGCCGAACGGAATAGGTTGAGTACAATAATGACCAATCCAGTCACCATAACCCACGATCCCATGGTCGATAAAATGTTCGCTGGGTGAAATTCCGGCAGGTAATCGTAATAACGTCTTGGCATTCCTTCCATTCCAAGGTAGAACATGGGGCCATAAAGTGCAAGGAAGCCAATAAAGAAAATCAACCAACCCATGTCGGCCCATTTTTTATCGTACATGCGTCCAAACATTTTAGGAAACCAGTAATGGATTGCTCCAAGGAAAGCAAAGCCGGTTCCTCCGAAGACAATGAAGTGAAAATGTCCGACAACAAATGCTGTGTCGTGCACATAAACATCAGCGGCCAAAGACCCTACCACGAGGCCGGAAAACCCACCAATCATGAAAACGAAGATAAAAGATACAGCCCAATAGAATGGGGTTTCTAAGCGGATTGATCCTTTATGCATAGTTGATATCCAGTTGAAAACTTTAATGGCACTGGGGATAGCCACCAGGAAGGTCAACAATGAAAAAGTATATTGGGCAGTTCCACTCATGCCTGATGTGAACATGTGGTGTCCCCAAACAAAGTAGCCGACAAAGGCGATCGCGAGAGTTGAGCCAACAATCGCTTTATAGCCGAAAATATGTTTTTGTGAAAAGGTTGGAATTATTTCTGAAACGGCTCCCATAGCTGGTAAAATCATCACATACACAGCTGGGTGCGAGTAAATCCAGAACAGATGTTGGTAAAGAATGGGATCACCACCGAGGGCCGGATCAAAAACACCGATACCGAAAATACGTTCCAGAGCTACCAGCACAAGCGTGATTCCGATGACAGGCGTTGCCAGCAATTGGATCCAGGCCGTGCCGTAAAGGGTCCAGGGGAACAAAGGAAGTTTCATCCATGTCATTCCAGGTGCTCGCATACGATGAATAGTGACAATGAAGTTCAGCCCGGTCAGAATCGATGAAAAACCTAAAACAAAAGCCCCGAAGACGGCAGGTAGCAGGTTCGTTCCCGACTTAAAGCTGTACGGAGCATAAAACGTCCATCCTGTATCCGGAGTGCCATTGCCAAATAACACTGAGGCAATCACCAAGATCGCTCCGGTTATGTAAATGTACCAGGACAACAAATTGATTTTTGGAAATGCAACATCCTTGGCGCCAATCATTAGCGGCAACATGAAATTTCCAAAAACAGCAGGAAGACCGGGGATGACCACCATGAAAATCATGATGACACCATGCACCGTAAAAGTAGCGTTATAATCTTTGGCATCCATAATCGTTTTTCCCGGGGCAATTAGCTCGAGTTTCATAGCCAGCCCAAGAAGAACACCAATGAAAAACATGGTCATGATCGAGAATAGGTACAAAAGCGCAATGCGCTTATGATCGGTAGCAAAGATCCAACTGAATAGACCCTTGAATTTCCCCTTGTGTTCGTAAAAGCTCACCTCTTGGGGAATCTGTGTAGCTGTTTGCATAAATGAGAGTTTATTTTTTCTTTTTAGGTTTGAATATTAGAACTAAGAAAATTACAACTGCGATGAATAATATAATAGTTCCGGTTATTTTGGTCACGTTTAGCACATAGGTATGTCCTTGGGGGTCATAGGAGAAACAATATTGGAGCACCTTATTGATCGTCGGGCTTGACTGACCTTTGGATGCTTCAATGATGGCCATTTTAAAATCGAAGGGTAGAAAGGTGATGCCATTTAAATAGCGGGTAATTTTTCCATCGGGACTCACAATGGTGACACTTGCGGCATGGACGTAGTTGTTACCCTTTTTAATATATTTAAAGCCAGTGGCGTTGGTTCCCCTGGCGATGCTTGCACTGTCAGAAACGAAGAATTTCCATCCTTTGCTGATGGCTTTCCGTTTGTTTTTATCCACCAGGTTCAGGTAGCTTTTCTTTTTGCGAATACCCAGATCGATGGTTTCACTCGGATCAAAACTAATGGTTAAAACCTGGTAATCTTTTCCAGCCACCAAATCCGATTGGTTCATTACATCGGCCAATCCTTCCATTAAGGGACTGCATATTCCGGGACAACGGTAGTAAACAAAGTTGATGACAGTAGGTTTGTCAATGAGGTCAGTGAGCTGGACCCATTGCGAATCAACTCCCATAATAAAAATGCTGTCGGGAATGTAGGCGTTTAAATGTTCGTCAACGCCAACCCGGGTCGTATTGTCGCCGTTTTTGACAATCGATGATTGTCCAAATGCAAAAAACTGGATGAATAAACTCAGGACTAGTAGTGAAAGT
>DATFMO010000034.1:0-3518 GCA_035266925.1 Sunxiuqinia sp.
TTGATTATTACAAACTGTATCATCATGGGACGTTTAGAAGCCTTCGCGCTTGGAAACAAACCATGGCCTGCTTTCCTCGATGGGATAGGTAATGGTGCCGGCTATGGGGCTATCCTGGTCATCGTTGGTTTCTTCCGCGAGCTTTTTGGAGCAGGAAGCATCTGGGGATTTCATGTGATTCCTCAAAGCTGGTATATTGCCAATGGCGGATTTTACTCCAACAACGGTATGATGATTTTACCTCCAATGGCACTGGTAACAGTTGGTGTAATTATTTGGGTTCAACGGAGTCGTAACCGCAAATTGATTGAAGACTAAACCGCTAAAAAGAAACGAATTATGGAACATTTAATAAATTTATTTATAAAGTCCATCTTTATTGACAACATGGTATTTGCCTACTTCCTGGGCATGTGCTCCTTTTTGGCGGTTTCCAAATCCGTTAAAACTGCCATGGGCCTCGGAATTGCTGTAACCTTTGTATTAGGAATTACAGTTCCGGTGGATTACCTGTTGGATAATTATGTATTGAAACAAGGTGCTTTATCCTGGTTAGGAGACAGCTTTGCCAATGTTGACCTGAGCTTTTTGAGCTTTATCATGTTTATCGCTGTTATCGCTTCTATGGTACAGTTGGTAGAAATGATTGTTGAAAAATTTGCTCCCGTATTATATACACAGCTAGGTATTTTCTTGCCATTGATCGCTGTAAACTGTGCGATCCTTGGAGGTTCATTGTTCATGGAACAACGCGAATTCCCAAATATTGGTGACGCTACAGTTTACGGACTTGGCTCAGGTGTTGGCTGGTTCCTGGCAATTATTGGTATTGCAGCCATTCGTGAAAAGATTGAATATTCCAATGTTCCTGCTCCGCTTCGTGGATTGGGAGTTACCTTCATCATTACCGGATTGATGGGAATGGCTTTCATGGGATTCATGGGAATAAAACTTTAATGATAGACCAAATAACTACAGAACAATGATATTTCTAGCAACTCAAACAACAGTCGTACTTTCCAGCGTCGCAGTGTTCCTACTGATTACAATTTTGCTGGTTTCGATCTTGCTGTATGCGAAAAAGAAACTAACTCCGTCGGGAGTTGTAAAAATCGATATTAACGAAGGCGATACCGTTCTGGAATCGGATCCGGGGAACACCTTACTTTCTACCCTTGGGAGCAACAAAATTTTCTTGCCCTCAGCCTGTGGTGGTGGAGGTACGTGTGCCATGTGCCGTTGCCAGGTAGTTGACGGAGGAGGTTCTATTCTTCCTACTGAAACTGGCTATTTCACCCGTAAAGAGCAAAACGACAATTGGCGTTTGGCTTGCCAGGTGAAAGTAAAAGAAGACCTGAAACTGAAGATTCCTCAGGAGATTATGGGAATCAAAAAGTGGGAGTGCGAAGTTGTTTCTAACAAGAACGTGGCGACCTACATCAAGGAATTTGTCGTTAGATTACCGAAAGGTGAAAACCTCGATTTCAAATCAGGTGGTTATATTCAGATTGACGTCCCTAAAATTGATGTTGATTTTAAAGACATTGAGGTGGATGACAAATTCAAACCCGAATGGGAAAAATTTGGCTTGTTTGATCTAAAAATGAAGAACCCTGAACCAACATTCCGTGCTTATTCTATGGCAAACCACCCAGCAGAGGGAAATATTGTGATGTTGAATATCCGTATTGCAACACCTCCTTTTGACCGTGTCAACGGAGGCTTTCAGAAAGTGAACCCAGGTATCTGTTCATCGTACATCTTCTCGTTGAAACCAGGCGATAAAGTAACGATTTCAGGACCTTATGGCGAATTCTTCCTGAAAGACAATGACAATGAAATGATGTTTATCGGTGGTGGTGCTGGTATGGCTCCAATGCGTTCTCACTTGTTCCACCTGTTCCATACGTTGAAAGAATCGGATAAGAAGATTACGTTCTGGTATGGTGCCCGTTCCTGGAGAGAAGTGTTCTACTATGATCAATTTAAAGATATTGAAGAGCGATTCCCGAATTTTTCCTTCCACCTGGCGTTGTCAGATCCGCAACCGGAAGACAAGTGGGAGGGTGCAACTGGATTTATCCACCAAGTCATTCACGACATGTACCTTTCAAAACATGAGGAACCTGAAGAAATTGATTACTACTTGTGTGGTCCCCCAATGATGAACGATGCCGTTCAGAAAATGCTTTATGATTTGGGTGTCCCCGACGAAAACGTACTATATGATGACTTCGGAAGTTAATCTGAAACATCATCCAAAATACAAAGAGCTTTCAACCACGGTTGGAGGCTCTTTTTCGTTTCACATTGAAAGTCAATAATCAACGACGTTCCTGAAAGAATGCAGTCATCAAATCACCACAGTCGTCAGCCATTACACCTGCGACTATTTCAGTTTTCGGATGAAGAGCTTTTGGTGCAAATTTTGAAAATCCTCGTCTCTCGTCCCTGGCAGCATAAACCAATTTGCCAAGCTGGGTCCATCCCAAAGCACCGGCACACATCACACATGGCTCCAGTGTTACGTACAACGTGCACTCATTTAGATATTTTCCACCGAGTAAGTTTTCCGCAGCAGTAACGGCCTGCATTTCTGCATGAGCTGTCACATCATTTAAAGTTTCTGTCAAATTATGAGCTCGTGCAATAATGCGATTGTTCGCCACCACGACAGCTCCAACTGGTACTTCCCCTTTTTCATAAGCCAATTGTGCTTCCTGGAAAGCTTTCTTCATAAAGTAAGTATCATCAAAAGGCTGCATATCTGAAATCGTCTTGTAATTAATGACAAACCTACAAACTAAATTCCTAAAAACATCTTATTTTTGCAGTCAAACAAAAACGAAAGGAATTATGTATCGAACACACACCTGTGGTGAATTACGCCTGTCAGATCAAGGCAAAGAAGTAACGCTGTCCGGCTGGGTGCAACGCAAACGTGAATTGGGAGGAATGACTTTTGTTGACCTTCGCGATCGTTACGGCATTACACAATTGGTTTTTGATGAAAATTCATCCAAAGATATAACGGACCAACTCAAGAAATTAGGCCGTGAATTTGTCGTTCAAGCCATCGGTGTTGTCCGCGAACGTAGCAGCAAAAACAACAATATCCCCACCGGGGAAATTGAAATTGATGTTAAAACATTGTATGTGTTAAGCCCATCGGCTGTTCCTCCTTTCACAATTGAAGATGAAAGTGATGGCGGTGACGATATTCGTATGAAATACCGGTATCTGGACTTGCGTCGCCGTCCCGTACGTGACAATTTGATCCTTCGCGCAAAAATGGCACATGCCGTCCGCTCCTACCTGAATGACCAGGATTTTATCGAGGCAGAAACACCTGTGCTGATGAAATCGACGCCGGAAGGAGCACGCGATTTTGTTGTCCCTTCAAGGCTGAATCCGGGTGAATTTTATGCGCTTCCTCAATCGCCACAGGTGTTCAAACAGTTGTTGATGGTTGCCGGCTTCGATCGGTACTACCAGATTGTAAAATGTTTCCGCGATGA
>DATFMO010000035.1:0-7389 GCA_035266925.1 Sunxiuqinia sp.
CAATGCACAAAATATATAGCCTGCTCACAGGCATCCTATTACTCATTTCAAATCTGACGATCGCACTGCCAGATACAAATTCTGACCATGCTGGGTTAAATGGAAAAGTAACCGACAAGGCCACTGGAGAACCACTTCCCGGGGTCACCGTTTATTTGCCCGATTTGAAAACCGGAGCGCAAACAAACGTTGATGGAAATTTCAATATTTCTCACCTTCCTGCAACAAAAGTCATGGTGCAAATTAGTTTTATCGGTTACAAAACATTGAGCCAGGAAGTGGATTTGTCGGTTATCAAGTCACAAAATTTTAAGCTCGAAAAATCAGTGACCGAGATTAACGAGGTAGTCGTCACCGGCCAATCGAGCGGTGTTGAACAAAAACGAACTCCCGCCCCCATTGAGATGGTACCGCATACCCAAATGTTGCAAAACTCATCCACCAACATTATCGATGCACTTGCCCATGTGCCGGGTGTTTCACAGGTGACTACCGGAGCAGGTATCTCCAAACCAGTCATCCGTGGATTGGGATACAACCGTGTGGTAGTCATCAACGATGGAATCCGGCAGGAAGGCCAGCAATGGGGTGACGAGCACGGCATTGAAATTGACCAGTACGGCGTCAACCACGTTGAAATACTGAAAGGTCCGGCCAGCCTGGCTTATGGATCCGATGCCATGGCCGGGGTTATTAACATGCTTTCTGCACCTACGTTACCAGAAGGCTCTATCAAAGGAAACGTCATCAGCAATTACCAAACCAACAACGGACTGGTTGGCTATTCGGCTGATTTCTCCGGAAACAAAAACGGCGTAATCTGGGATGCCCGGTACAGCAACAAGCTGGCTCACGCCTACCAAAACAAATACGACGGCCCGGTTTACAATTCGGGCTTTCGCGAACACGCAGCTAGTGCCATGGTCGGCATCAACCGCTCGTGGGGCTTTTCGCATCTGCACTTGAGTCTTTACCATCTTCAGCCCGGAATGTCAGAAGGCGAACGTGACAGCCTCACTGGTAAGTTTACCAAAACACTCCCTGACGGTTCCGAAGCGTTGGCTACCTCGAGTGATTTCAATTCGTATCATCCAGCTGCTCCGTTTCAAAAAATTGATCATTACAAAGCCGTCTGGAACAGTAGTTTCTTTTTTGGTCAAAGTAATTTGAAAACAACCTTTGGTTTTCAACAGAATAACCGTAAAGAGTTTGAGGAGCCTCATGCATATGGCTTGTACTTTTTACTGAATACGTTGAATTATGATGGGAAATATTTATTCCCCGAAGTGAATGGTTGGAAGTTCACAACCGGCATAAACGGTATGTGGCAACAATCGCAAAACAAAGGAAGCGAATTCCTCGTTCCTGCCTATCATTTGTTTGACTATGGCGTTTTTGCCATAGTCCGTAAAAAAGCCGGGCAGTTCGATTTCAGTGGTGGACTTCGGTACGATCATCGCAGTGAAACCGGCACCGCCCTTTATCAGAATGATGCCGGAGCAGTGGTGCAGGCTTCCGATCCCAATTCCACCAAACGGTTTTCTGCCTTCGAAAAAAACATCAGTGGCATTTCGGGAAGTATCGGTGGAACTTACCAAATCAGCGAATCAGCCTACACAAAACTGAATATTTCTAAAGGGTTTCGGGCGCCAAACATTGCAGAGCTGGGATCGAATGGTGTTCACGAAGGAACCTTCCGCTACGAGATTGGCAACCCGGCACTGACACCGGAAGAAAGTCGCCAAATTGATTGGGCAATCGGCATGGATACCAAGCATGTCTCCACCGAGCTTGATTTATTTGACAACCAAGTCAACCACTACATTTTCAGTCATAAACTGAACAGCATAGCGGGCAATGATTCGTTGATGGAAAATGTTCCCGTGTTCCAGTTCACCGATGGGAAAGCGCATCTGTGGGGTGGCGAATTCCGCTTGGACATCCATCCACATCCATTGGACTGGCTCCATTTTGAAAATACCTTTTCATATGTAAACTCCACTTTGGAAAACCAGCCAGATTCATCCAAATATTTGCCATATACGCCACCGGCACGCTGGCAGTCAGAACTCAAAGTAGAGTTTCACCAAATCAACGGATTTTTGGCGAATGGGTATTTTAAAATTGGGATGGAAAAATACTGGGCACAAAACCATTACTACGCAGCATTCGGAACAGAAACAGCAACGCCGGAATACACACTTTTCAATATGGGAGCAGGGGTAGATTTAAAAAAACACCAGAGAACAATTTGCTCGCTGTATCTTTCGGCCGAAAACCTGACGAACGTGGCCTACCAAAGTCATCTCAGCCGGTTCAAGTACATGGGCTACAACTACAAAACAGGACGTACCGGAATTTTCAACATGGGACGGAACTTCAGTTTTAAACTGATCATTCCAATTGATTTTGAGGACTAACGTTTTGCCCTGATTGGAGTGAGTCCATTATTGTTTCTCACTCCATTTTTCCGGGAACATAATTCATCCTATTTTTGCCCTTTCAAACGACAGCCACATGGAACCCGTCAACTATTACAAACCGAAACAACTCAAACAGATGACTGCGAACCGCAAGCAAGAGTTTTCGGTACTTTTTCAAAAACTAAAAAAGAAAAAGCCAAAAAACCTGGATCGCATTGTTCATGCCTTACATGATGAAGCATTCAGCCAGTTTAATTGTTTGGATTGTGCCAATTGTTGTTCCGGCATCAGTCCGATCGTAACTGACAAAGACGCCGAGCGACTGGCTAAAAGCCAGAAAATGAAACCAGCAGATTTTATCGATCAATACCTTTACCTGGATGAAGATCACGATTATGTCTTTCAGCAAACGCCTTGTCCATTCCTGATGGGTGACAACTATTGCTGTGTGTATGAAAATCGTCCTCGCGCCTGCCGGGAATATCCACACACCGATCGCAAACGTTTTTATCAAATCCTGAAACTGACGCACAAAAACTGCGAGATTTGCCCGGTTGTCTATGCCATCACCGATGAATTGTCCAAGATGGATTGGTAGGGTGGTTTAAGGATGTCATCTTTTCAAAAGATGACATCCTTTGATATAAAACCAAACCCCCGGAAAACTTCCACTTAAAAACCTGCTCTATTAAAATAAAAAAATAACTTTGGCGTTTGATGTTAAAACCGGCTTTTTTACGGATGAAGACCAAACCAATCATTTTAATTGTTTTTATTTTTACAGCCCTGTTCGCCAAAGCGCAAATTGGGGGTGAATCAACGTACGCGTTTTTAAACCTGCCAAACTCAGCCCGTATGGCAGCCCTCGGTGGAAACCAGGTGGCCATCAACGATTCAACTGATTTAAATGTGGCCTACAACAATCCGGCATTACTATATTCGGATATGGACAACATGCTATTGCTGAACTATGTCAGTTATTTTGATAATGTGAAGTTTGGGTACGCATCCTATGCTAAGGATTACGGTGAACTGGGAACATTTGCATTGGGAATGCATTACATCAACTATGGCAATTTTACCTATGCCGACGAAACAGGCACCCGCGGTGGAACCTTTAGCGCGGCTGAATATGCCATGAGCATCATTTGGTCAAAGCCATTTCATAGGTTTCGTGTGGGAGCAACCTTGAAACCCATTCTGTCTTCGTTTGAAGCCTACCAGTCTTTTGGTTTGGCACTTGATGCCGGTGTTAGTTACGCCAGTTTAGATAAACTGACAAACGTTGCGTTGGTGCTAAAAAATATGGGAGGACAGGTCACCACTTATTACGAAGGAGCGAACCGGGAAAGCATTCCGTTCGAAGTACAAATGGGATTTTCCAAACGTCTGGCACATGCTCCACTCCGGTTGGCAGTCACCTTGCAACATTTACAAAAATGGAAACTGGCCCAACCGGAAGTTGTAGATAATGGTTTTGAAACCACCATAAAAAAAGACAGCTTTGGCAACATGTTCCTGCGCCATGTACTGATTGGTGTTGAGCTACTTCCTTCTGAAAATTTCACCATTCGTACGGGTTATAACTACCAGCGCAGACAAGAATTGTTGTTTAACGATCGGGCTTCAACCGTCGGCTTTTCATGGGGTTTTGGATTCAAAATAAAACGGTTCCACTTCAACTACGGATCAGCTCGCTATCACTTGGCCGGAAGCAGTAATCACATTTCAGTAGCGATATTGTTAGGAAATAACTATCGCTAAAAACCGGCTGTTTTCATCCTTGGTTCAATCGTTGACTTCCGTCCAAAAACAATATCTTTGCCCACATGAATCAAACGAACACCCAAAAAATTGTGATTGCTATTGACGGGCATTCCTCGTGCGGTAAAAGCACTGTTGCGAAAGAGTTGGCTAAAAAACTGGGCTACATCTATTTGGACAGTGGCGCCATGTATCGGGCCGTCACCTTGTTTGCCCTTCGCAACAATTTGGCTGCGGATGGCAAAGTTGACGAAAAAAGCCTGATAGCCCGCTTGGAAGAAATTGAGATTGAATTTCGACTAAATTCCGAAACTGGCATGAACGACACCTATTTAAATGGTGAAAATGTGGAAGATGAGATTCGGCAATTGCCGGTAGCCAACCATGTGAGCCCTGTAGCCACGATCAAGGAAGTACGCCATGAATTGGTAAAAATGCAGCAAGCGATGGGTGAAAATAAGGGCATTGTGATGGATGGCCGCGATATTGGCACCGTTGTCTTTCCAGATGCCGAACTGAAGATTTTTATGACGGCTCGTCCTGAAGTGCGTGCACAACGTCGCTACGACGAACTGACAGCTAAGGGTGTGCAAGTTAATTTTGATGATATATTGAAAAACGTCCAGGAACGCGACCACATTGACTCGAACCGGGCAACCAGCCCGCTAAAACAAGCGGATGACGCACTGATACTTGATAACAGCGACATAACTCGCGAAGAACAGTTAGACTGGGCAATGCAAAAAGTGAACGAAGTGATTGGTCATTAGTCAACGTGAATGTGAGACTTTGAGACCATGAGACTATACGCGCAAATTATACAATCTCGAATTGTCTTTAAAAAGAAAGAATTCTAATTTGGCACTGCATGTACGTAGAAATTGACGAAAAATCGGGGTTTTGTTTTGGGGTTGTCAATGCCATTGAAACGGCTGAAAAGCCCTTGAAAGATGAACGTAAACTTTACTGTTTGGGCGACATTGTCCATAACGGTATGGAAGTGAAACGCCTGGAGTCTTCCGGACTCGAAACCATTGACCATGAAACCTACTTCACGTTAAAGAATTGTAACGTTCTGATCCGCACACATGGCGAACCGCCATCCACCTACAAATATGCCAAAGCCAACAACATTAAACTAATCGAAGGCACCTGCCCGGTTGTATTGAAATTGCAACAGCGCATAAAAAAAGCATACGACGAAATGCAAGTCTGCAATGGGCAGATCATTATTTTTGGGAAAAAGGGACACGCCGAAGTCACTGGACTGGATGGACAAACCAAACACGAGGCCATCATTGTGGAAGATGAAAATGACCTCGATCAAGTTGATCCCAACCGGCCGGCTTTCCTGTTTTCACAAACCACCAAATCGTTGAAAAAATTTCAGCAGCTTGCTAAAAATCTGAAGGAACGCTCCAACGAATCAGTCATTGTGAAAGACACCATCTGCCGACAGGTTTCGAGCCGTGTGCCCCGAATGAAGGATTTTGCATCAACGCATGACGTTGTTGTATTTGTTGGCGGACAGAAAAGCTCCAACGCCAAAATTCTTTTCGATGTGTGTAAGCAAACCAATCCAAACAGCTATTTCATTTCAACATTGGAGGAAATTGACGAGCAATGGTTTCAGGAGAAAAACAGCACCGGAATTTGTGGCGCCACCTCAACGCCACAATGGTTGATGGAACAAGTGGCCGAAAAAATTAAACGACTTTAGAGGTTGTTTCACACCAGATCACCTTTCATTTTAAAAACAAGAAAAGATTGGAGAATTCGTTTATTTTTGTTTTAATGATTTCAGCAAAACACAATGAATAAGATAAATCAAGTGTGGGGAAAATATGAATTGAAAAAGGACGATGCCTGGCGATTTTCCGGTGGCTTAGTTGCCGTATCCATAAAACGGATCACCAATGGATGGATGGTATCTCAGGAATTACTGTCGCCAAAAAGTGGTTCACTGGCTTTTGAGCGTCTTTCAGCATTCAAACCAAATGGAAGTGAAACCATCTATCAAACGGGTCGATCAGAAATTCTACATTTGCTGCCGTCGTTACCGGTCAAACCTGTGGTTTTGCGGAATAACAAAACGATCAGGATTATGTCCAAACAATCCGTTAAACTGTATTTAGCGATACCAATTAATGTACAGCTTTTGTACGGGCAACCGGACCAGGAACATGTCATTACAGAAATGGCACTGGAAAGTTTATCCAATACCTGGTTTGGGGAAACAGACGGCGGGGAAGCAGCATTTTCAGTTGGTCAGCGTGTTGCAATGAATCCTGACGATTTGAAACTAACTAATTTCGAAGCAATTTGCCCGGTGAAAATTACCAACACGTCAAATCATCTATTGGAATTGGAACGCCTCATCATCCGGGTTGAAAACATGGCATTGTATCTCAAAAACGACCAACTGATCGCCAGTAAGGTCAACATTGAATTTAAAGGGCCAGAACAAATCAGCAATCTGGCCTTTTCCACGGACAATAAAATTCATGGTGAAAATCCTGTTCTGGTAGCAAAATCAAGAAACTCAGGAACAAAATCCATCCTTGGAAAAAGCTTTCATTTTATCAAACATTTCACCCAATAGTAGCATGAACCTAGACCTTTCAACCTATTTTAACGCTGAAAAACTGGATGACCTTATTCGTATTGTATCCATCATTGTAATTGGGCTGGCTATTGTTTATGGCCTGGCTTTTCTGGTCAGAAGAACCATTACACAATCGATGTCGAAGCAATCAAAAATGATTGTCAACAGGATTATTATATACACCGGTTTCATATTGGTCACTTTTCTTGTTTTGAAAGAGCTGGAAGTCAACCTGACAGCCATTTTTGGAGCGGCCGGAGTGGTTGGTATCGTCATTGGTATTGCGTCGCAGACCAGTATCGGGAATATTATCAGCGGATTCTTCCTGGTTTCTGAAAAATCATTTGAATTGGGCGATGTGATCCGCATTGGCGACAAAACCGGCACCGTTTATTCGGTTGATTTGCTGTCGATCAAAATCAAAACATTCGATAACTTACTGATTCGAATTCCCAACCAAACAGTGATCAGTACCGAATTGGTGAACATCACCCGGTTCCCCGTTCGCCGGATGGATCTCACGATTGGCGTGGCCTACAAAGAGGATCTTCGAAAAGTAACAGAAATATTGACTGAAGTTGCAAGAAAAAACCCGCT
>DATFMO010000036.1:0-8487 GCA_035266925.1 Sunxiuqinia sp.
AAACCACATCATGTTACCAGTGATCAGCATGAACCTGAAATACCACAGACCAGCTGGCTACGATGAACAACTATCTGTACGTACCGCAATTTCAGAAATACCAAAAACACGGTTTACTTTTCATTTTGAATTCCGAAATGCAGAAGGTGATTTAGTCTGTACGGCCAGCTCGACCGTCGTTTTTGTAAACAGTAAAACCCGGAAACCAATGAAAGTACCACAACTAGTCGTCGATGCAATGGAAGAATACTCAACGATCAGTTCAATTTTAAAATGAAAAAGCACTTTCAAACAATGAACTTTTTAAAACGAGCTTTTTGACAAACACAATGGAAGACAATTGGAAACGATACAAAGCAATTGTGTTCTCCCATTTTCAATGGACTCCGACTGCCTTCCAATCCATTTTTCAGAAATCAGACCGAAGAAACGACATACAGTGTTGAATTGCGATTGAAAAACTAACAACTGTCATCCATGAAACTCACCATTCTCACTGAAAATACGGCTGGTGGCTACTTTGCAGCGGAACACGGCCTTTCCTACCTCATCGAACAGGATGGACGCACAATTCTGTTTGATACCGGGCACAGCGACATTTTCCTGCAAAATGCCCGGAAGCTAAAAATCAACCTTCAGCAACAAGTGGACTTGATTGTACTCAGCCACGGTCACTGGGATCACGGTGATGGTTTGCGACACCTGAAAAACAAACCGTTACTCACTCATCCTCATGCTTTCATGAGACGATTTCGGAAATCGGATAAAACATATTTGGGATTGGATATGACCGAATCAACTGTTCGGAAAAATTTTGACTTGACAACCAGCCGCCAACCTTACCAAATTTCAGAGCACATTTATTATTTGGGTGAAATTCCTCGTCAAAATTCGTTCGAATCACGATCAACAACATTTGAGGATGAAAATGGGGTGGCTGATTTTGTGGCAGATGACTCTGCTTTGGCCATCATTCTCGGCAAAAAATTAACCATCGTCACCGGATGCTCACACTCGGGCATTTGCAATATTTGCTATTATGCAAAGCAGGTCACCGGAATATCCTCCATTGAACGTGTGATCGGCGGCTTCCACCTCAAGGCAAACAATGCACAAACCCAGCAAACCATCCGTTATTTTCAACAAGAAAAGGTAAAAGAGCTCATGCCTTCCCATTGCACGGAACTGCCAGCTTTGGCAGCTTTCCATGCTGCGTTTGGCATTAAACAATTGAAAACAGGAATGCAATTTATTTTTGAAGAGATCAATGGAGATAGTTGAAGCAGTCTCATCCTTTTAGCCATTTTCACTAATCAGTTTCAGCGACTTCTTATTCAGTATTTTAATCTTCCGGCCTTTCACCTCGATAATTTGGTCGTTCGCAAATTCAGTCAAAATTCGGCTCACACTTTCCCTGCTGGTATCTATCAGGTTGCCGATTTCATCCCGGCTCAATGGCAGGTTAAACTCATCTGATTCGTAAAAGGTATCTGCAAAATCCAAGATCACGTCAGCTAAATTCCCGCGGCTTTGCTTTTGGGTACGTTGCGCACATTTCCGATAGGAATCCATCTCATACTGGCACAAATCCAAAATAATGTCATTGGCAAATTTTTTATTATTCTCCAATAATGATTTAAATGTGGACATGTCAATGAAACAAACTTCTGAGTTTTCGACCACGGTGACAGAATATTGATTGACTTTATTTCCAAAAGTTGTGGGTAGCCCCAAGTAACGGGGTGCTTTCACAATTTTTATAATTTGCTCATAATAAGGCCCATGAATATGGATCTTTGCCAGCCCACTTCGCAAATAGACGATATTGGATGAATAATGCCCCTGCTGAATCACAGGGTCATCCTTCTTGAAATTAATCGTCAAATGATTACAAGACAACATGGCTTGCTCCTGATCTGCAAGCGTTTTTGTTGCGTTGGACTTGAACACGCAATCCACACATATGTTCTCTTCATTCTGCATAAACGCCTAAATTTGATATACATCACAAAGTTACTTAAATCATCTCACATCAAAATCATCACATCAAAATTACTTTTTTAGGACTTTTGTGATGGACCAAATACACAATATTATGGAAACAAATGAAAAAATAGTCATTATCACAACAACAGGGGCAAACAACCCTGAGAAGGCAACGCTACCATTTGTACTTGCAACAGCTGCTCAAGCAATGGACGTTGAAGTAGCTGTTATTATGCAGTCTGACGCCGTAGAGCTGGCCCAAAATGGCGTGGCTGAAAAAGTCAACGCCAAAGGTCTCATGCCACTTACGGAGTTGATGAACACTTACACTGAACTGGAAGGTGAATTACTCCTTTGTTCACCATGCATAAAAGAACGAAATATTGCTGAAAGTGAGCTCGTTCCCGGCTCAAAACTCATCGCTGCCGGAACAGTTGTTACCGAAGTATTATCAGCAACCAACGTGGTTAATTATTAAAAGCCATTGCCTAAAAACGAAGTCTTAAACGATAAATCGAATTAAAGTTGAATCAGAAACTGGAAAAAGAAGTTGAGGAGTTAAAGGGTGAAATCGAAACTCTAAAAGGTCGGTTGTCTGAGCTGGAATCAGCAAACCAAGACCAATTATCCATGGCCGTTATTTCAGGTGACATGGATAAAATACTGGCAACCATGGTGATTGCACTTGCTGCCGCCGCCATGGATACCAAAGTTAAAATGTTCTTCTCCTTTTGGGCTCTCTCCGCCTTGAGAGATCCGAATAAGGGCACACCGCCAAAAACCTTCATGCCAAAAATGTTTGGGGCGATGCTTCCAAAAGGCAAAAACAGGCTGAAACTATCCAAGCTAAACATGGCAGGAATGGGACCAAAAATGATTCGCTCGCTCATGAAAAAGCAAGGAGTCCTGTCGCTTGATGAGATGTTTCAACAGGCCGAAGAATTGGAGATCGAAATCATCGTTTGTGAAATGTCGATGAACCTGATGGGTTTTAAAAAGGAAGAACTGATTGACTATCCATACCTGAACTTTGCCGGAGCTGCAACATTTGTCAGCGAAGCCGGTGCAAGCAGTTCGCAATTATTAATCTAAAAACAATTACAATCATTTAATACCATTCATTATGAGTACTGAAGAATTAACAACATTACAAATCGCAAAAACCGTTGATGCAAGAGGCACAGCGTGTCCCGGACCACTATTGGAAGCAAAAAAAGCCATTGGCACAATCAACTCAGGCGAAGTCATGGAAGTGCTTTCTGCCGACGAAGGAACCAAAGTTGACATCCCCAAATGGTGCAACAAAAAAGGACACGAATACCTGGGAACCGTTGAAGAAAGTGGATACTATAAAATCCTGTTGCGGAAAAAATAGAAAGATAGTTTCTTTTGAGTTCTAAGTGATATCAAACTGACTCAAAAAATTAATTCGCTCCTTTTTGAATGGGGCGAATTGATTTTCCCAAATTCCCTCGGCAAGTAAAAGCTTATCCAAAGGAACATCGAATCTGACCAAGAAAATTGACTCAACGAATCATTTCAGAGAAGAACGTTATGCCGACAAAACGTGCCCGAATTCTAGTTTTTTCAACCGAAAAAATTTCCGATCCCGCCATTGACATGGCAGGCTTGCTCAAGTTGCATTATCCACCTACGGTTTACACCATTACAATCCCTTGTTCCAGCGGTGTTAAACTACGGTGGATCATGCATGCTTATGAACGTGGATTTGACGGGGTATTTATTGCTGCCGACGGGAGTGATTGCTCATTCGGAGAAAGTTGCACCCAAAAGACCGGCGAAATCGTCCGGCGAACCCACGAACTCATGAAAAAGAAAAAGATGGATCCGGCGCGACTTAAAATGGCGGCTATTTGCTCAGTGTGCAGCGAAGCGTTTGTCAAACATGTCAAATCATTTAATGAATATCTGTTGAAACAGTCAAATCAATAATTATGGAAGGACAAGCAAAAAAAGCCACGTTTGATACGCTGGTGATTGGAGGTGGAATTGCAGGAGGTGAAGCAGCATTGAACCTGGCCAACAATGGGTATAAGGTTTTAATTGTTGAAAAAGACCTGTCCATTGGCGGGAAAATGATCCTGTTGAGCAAAGTCTTTCCGACACTTGACTGTGCTGCCTGTATTACGACTCCAAAAGTATCGGAGATATCGCGGCATCCGGGAATCACCATTTTTACCGGTAGCGAGGTGGAGCAAATCATCAAAAAGGGTGAAAATCAATTTGAAGCCAAAATTACCAAAAAGCCCCGCTATGTCAACGTTGAAGATTGCACCGGATGCCAACTGTGCGAAGAAGCTTGCCCGGTTAGTGTAAGCGATCAATACCAATACAACCTGGTGGGC
Source organism: Sunxiuqinia sp. (assembly GCA_035266925.1). Taxonomy (GTDB): domain Bacteria; phylum Bacteroidota; class Bacteroidia; order Bacteroidales; family Prolixibacteraceae; genus Sunxiuqinia. The sequence goes on from DATFMO010000036.1 coordinate 4,353, forward strand.
CGGAAAGCAGCCTTTATTCCATTCAGTATTGCCAGCCCACGTGTGGCTGCCATCGATATTGAGAACTGCACGCTTTGCGGTGCCTGCGAAAAAGCTTGCCCAACCAATTGCATTGATTTCACGCAGGAAACAGAAGAACATCTGATCGAAATAAAATCAGTGATTTTAGCAACTGGCTTCAAGTTGTTCGATCCTACTTTAATGCCGCGGTACGGGTTTGGCCTTTATAAAAATGTGATCACTTCCATGCAAATGGAACGCCAGCTGGCCCCTACCCGTCCCTACAACACCATTCTTCGCCCAAGCGATGGCAAAATGCCTGACAACATTGCCTACGTGTTGTGCACAGGTTCGCGCGACGATAGCGTGGGCAATCCGATCTGCTCACAAATCTGCTGCATGTATTCCATCAAGCAGGCACAACTGATCATGGGGGCGTTGCCCATGGCTGATGTCACCATTTATTACTTGCATATCCGATCGTTTGGGAAAGGCTTCAATGAATTTTACGAGCAGGCAAAAGGGATGGGTGTTGAATTTGTCAAAGGAAAAATTGGCAAAATTTCGGAACAAGAAAACGGCAACCTGTTACTTCGCTATGAAGACATCAACCAGGGAAAAGTTCAGGAATCTGAGCACGACATGGTCATCCTGTCGGTCGGCGTGCAGGCCAATCAGGACACTGCTACATTTTTCCCGCAGGAACAATTGAAGCTTGATCCGTTCAAGTTTGTCAACCAGGAAGATATTCTGGCAAGCCCGGCAAAAACCAGCATCCCGGGTGTTTTTGTGGCCGGAACCGCTTCCGGGCCCATGGATATTCCAGATTCAATTTTATCTTCAGGAGCAGCCTCTGCAGAAGCAATCAGTTATTTGACAAGGGAAAAAGTTGAGGTGCAAGTTGTACAAACTCCAAATGAGAATTAAACACATGAAGAAGAAAATAGGCGTATATATCTGTCATTGTGGAGGTAATATTTCCGACTATGTCGATGTAGAAAAAGTTCGGCAGGAGGTGGAAAACGAAGAAGGTATCGCATTGGCCAAAACCACCATGTTTGCCTGTGCCGACTCCAACCAAAAGGAGATGGTTGAGGACATCAAAAATAATGAGCTCGATGGTGTGGTCGTGGCATCCTGCTCGCCCAAGCTACACCTGATCACATTCAGGGCAGTCACTGAACGAGCCGGGCTGAACAAGTACAATTATGTTCATGCCAACATCCGGGAACAAGGGTCGTGGGCCCACTCCGACGATAAAATCGGGGCAACGGAGAAAGCCATCAAATTGGTGAAAGCATCCATCGCCAAAGTACGGTATGCTGAGTCACTCGAACCAATCAAAATTCCATCGCAAAAGGCTATAGCGGTAATCGGTGGAGGCGTTGCCGGTATGCGTGCGGCCATTGAACTTTCGGACATGAAAAGCCAGGTTTATTTAATTGAACGCGAACCATTCACGGGCGGTCGTATTGCCCAATGGGATGTTTTGTTCACATCAGATGAAACCGGGAAAAACCTGGCCACACGCTTATACACTGAACTCAAGCAACGCGACAACGTCACTATTTTCACCAATGCAGAAGTCGTTGAGTCTGCAGGTAGTATCGGCGATTTCAAGCTAAAAATAAAAATCACGCCACGCTACATTCGCGAACATTGTATTGAAGGGAACCTGCAAAAAGCGATTGAAGTTTGTCCGGTGGAAGTGCCCGATGCATTCAATTTCAACATTACAAGTCGAAAAGCCATCTACCACAATTATCCCGGCGAACATCCACATCTTCCTGTGATTGATTTAGAAAATTGCACGCGTTGTGGCGAATGCGAGAAAGTCTGTCCAAGCATTGATTTCTCACAACAGGAAGAAGTCATCAACATTCATGTGGGATCCGTTCTGGTAGCAACCGGGTACGATCCGTACACACCCAAAGAAGGAGAGTTTGGCTACCAACAAATTGACAATGTGGTTACCTTGCCACAGTTTAAACGACTGGTGGCGCTCAACGATAAAAAGCTGGTGTATCAGGGAAAAGAGATTCAGCAAATCGCCTACATCTATTGCGTTGGAAGCCGCCAGCCAGACGGCGAAAACAAATACTGCTCGCGGTATTGCTGCACCTCAACCATTCATGCAGCTATCCATGCCAAAAAGAAATTCAGCAACATTCAGAATTATCACTTTAACCGGGGAATACGAACTTATGGGAAACAGGAGGTTTTATATGCTGACTCATCCCGGCAGGTCGATATTTACTTGCAATCCTATGAAGATGCATTGCCACAAGTGAGCCGGGAAGGCAATCAGACCATTGTCAGGATCAATGATATTCTGACCAACAACAAGGAGATTGAAGTAGAAGCTGATTTGGTGGTTTTGGTTACCGGAATGGTCCCGCGGGCCGAAAATTCCATCGGCAGCCTGCTCAAGCTACCCAAAGGACGCGACAAGTTTTTCAATGAAATACACATGAAGCTCCGCCCGGTAGAAACAGTGATTGACGGCATTACGATTGCCGGAACCTGCCAGGGACCAAAGAATGTAATGGAATCAGTCAACTCGGCACTTTCAGCAGCTACCAAATCGTATTCCTACATCAGCAAAGGACAACTGGAACTGGAACCCATTGTGGCAGAAATTGATCCGAAAAAGTGCGACTGGTGCGATGCGTGTTCGCAGTCCTGTCCGTATGATGCGATCAAAAAAGTCGGCCAGAATGGGAAAGCGTACGCGGTCATCAACAACTCGGTTTGCAAAGGATGCGGCATGTGCCTGCCGGTTTGCCCAACCGATGCCATTGATTTGCTGGCTTACTCGAATCGCGAAATTGAAAGCATGATTGACGCGCTGGCGAATGATTGATAACGATTTCTTTTAAACTATTGAACTCAACCATGGAAATTGAAAAAGGGAAAACAGCCAAATACCTTCGGGAGAAGCGTAAAGTATCCGATCATGTGAAGGAAAACCTGAAGTATTTTAATCGGGTAAAAAAGGCCTTGTTGACGACCTTAAAAGAAGAAAACATGACCGTTCCTGAACTGGCTGAAAAACTGGAGATGGCGCCGTCTGAAATCATGTACAACCTGATGACCTTGCAAAAGTTTGGCTTTGTGGAGACAGCAGAAATTGATGATGACGATGAATATTTTTACTACAAAATCAAAGCGTGATGGCGAAGATAAATCCTGATTTTGCGAAAGAACTAAAAAAGTACGGGGCATTCGATTTTAACGCCTGTTACAACTGTGGAAACTGCACAGCAGTCTGTTCATTGTCCACCGAAGAGGATTCATTCCCGCGTGAAATGGTCCGTTACAGCGTGTTGGGTTTGGATGGCGAAATCCAATCATCATTGAAACCGTGGCTGTGCTATTATTGTGGCGAATGTAGCCAAACGTGCCCCAAAACGGCGAACCCGGGAGAGCTCATGATGTCGCTCCGCCGCTGGCTCACGGCTAAATACGACTGGACCGGACTATCTGGTCTCCTTTACAAATCGTTGCCCATCAGCATCCTGGCGTTCATCGTTGTCGCAATCCTGGTTGTTGCTTTCGGCGCCTGGCAAGGGTTCAACCTGGGAACAATCATGCATTACGGCCATCATTTTGAATTGCTGGCCATCAGTGCGGTTTTCCTGTTGATCCTACTACCCAACCTCATCCACATGTGGTACCTCATCATTAAAAAGCCGGGAATAAAAATCAAAGGGAAAACTTATTGGCAGGGAGCAAGCGAGTTATTTGTTCACATGTTCACCCAAAAACGGGCCCTGTTATGCGACGACAACCAATTCCGCTGGTTTGAACATTTCATCCTGGTCATCGGCTACCTGGCGCTGCTTTTCACCACCGTGGTTTTAGACTGGTTTGGCACTACAAGTCTATTCGTTGTTTGGCTGGGTTACATCGAAAGCATCATTATTTTTGTCGTCACTACCGATTTTGTCATCAACAGAATCAAGAAGAAAAAAGAAATCAGCATTCACTCGCAACCTTCGGATTGGTTTTTCGTGATTTGGCTCATGTTCATGGGCCTGTCCGCCTTTGTGGTTCGCTTGTTTATCGACACGGACTTGCTGGCCAATGCGCAATGGATTTACCTAGTCCATCTAATCATCTTAGCTCAATGGGC
>DATFMO010000037.1:0-2090 GCA_035266925.1 Sunxiuqinia sp.
GAATTTGTGCTTCCAGCTTTTCGGGAATCATCGCGAATCGATCATCAACGTCAATTTTACGCAGATTGTCGGTACCGATGCCGGCGATTTTGATGGCTTTTTCAGCCGAGCTATGGGTTTGGGTTGAAATATAGGCGACCAGTTTGGAGGTGTCACCAGTTCTGTTTGCGGCAAAGTTGGTTTTCTTTTCGCGGGCGCAAAGTAAGGCGGTCAGCAGCGCGTTGGAGGCCGTGTCCTGAATGACGCCGCCGCCTCGGTCGGTCGTTTTAAAGTGTTGTGGCAGTCCCATCATATCAACCAGCCAATCCAGCACGTGGCTTTCCAGTTCTGTACAAGCCGGACTGGTGGCCCATAACATACCTTGTACACCGAGGCCAGCGGAAAGCAGCTCGCCAAGTATGGAGGGGCCCGAAGCGTTGGCCTGAAAATAGGCAAAGAAATTGGGCGACTGCCAGTGGGTGATGCCCGGCAGGATGATTTGCTCCACATCCTGCAAAACATCATCGAAACTTTCACCCTGCTGCGGAGGGTCTGGTGGTAATTGTTGCCGGATGTCACCGGGCTTCACCTGTGATAGAACGGGATAGTCTTCCACGTTTTGATAGTAGTCGGCAATCCAGTCGATCAGTTTTTTGCCTTGTTCCCGGAATTCCTCCGGGCTCATGTGGTAATCGGGTGTGTGCATCAATATCGAACATTAAAATCCGGATAATTTTCCAGTGTACTTATTTCACTTTGACTAAGTCTGTCAGTTCGGCTGTAACCATTGCCTAACTTCAGATAGTCAATAAAGGCTGCCAGGTCTTTTCCATCGCCCTCGGCTTCCAGTTCGACCTGGCCATCGGGGAGGTTTTTCACCCAACCTTTCAGGTTGCAGTCATTTGCTTTCTGAACGGCGAAATAACGGAATCCAACACCCTGAACCCTGCCCGAAACGACGATATGGAATCTTTTTTTGTCTTTCAAACGTTTTCTTCTTTTACGGGGGCATCACCAAATTGGGCCACAACTTCGGGCTGTACAAGCGCCCAGATGGAGTAAACACCAACGGCCGTGCCAATTGGGAAATTAAATAGATTGAGCACCGAGAGGATCAGCACGAGGATGCGTGCCCATTCTTTCCGCTTAAAAAGCCCGATTCCACCAACAATCCCCGGAAGGGAGAGGATGACAAAGAAAGTGGCAACGGCATTGGCAATGATTGGCAGGATCAGGCTGGCCTCCCGGTCATCGGCGAAATTCCCAATGAGGTTCAAAACGACAAACACCAAAACAGCGATGATGATCCCAAAAATGCTGAACCCAATCTGAAGGGCAGCAACAATGTTGATGTGCTTTTCCATGGTTGTTTTTTCTTTAAAATTAAGAAGAATGAAGGACAATTGCACGTTATAAGGGACCCGATTTTTTTTTAAAATAACGACAATTAAATTCGATTAATTTATTTAGACGCTCTCCAAATTAATCCTATCCACCCTATTTTATAAAAACAAAGAAGTTGCAAAATCAGTACATGAACTGCTCGTTTTTGGGTTTTTTTCGACACCTGTGTTTAACGAACAAATGTCAAGTATATTTCAATGATTCTTTTCTGTTTTTGAACAGGCTGTTCAAGGGGAACTTCCTTTTTCCCGTTGGAATAAATAGAAGATTGTGCTGTTCGGGATGAAAAATATGTTTACAGGCATGAACCTGCCCGCAACTAATTGAGAACGATTTGCATCTACAGTACAATTGCGAATTCACGAATAGGGGAAAAGCAAAAAAATGTTGAACCTAAAAAACCAAGATCATGAAACAATCACGTCCGCCTTAAATTCTTTCCACATTGGCTGGATTGCCCGGTAACGGGAGAACATTTATTAAACGTTAAAAACAAGAAATAATGAAAATAAAGTTTCTAAAATTAAGCGCAATTTATATATTTCTGTTTGTTGTAATTCTTTCGTGTAAAAATGATGAGCCAGACACAGAGGGATGTCCAATATTTGACATTGTTCCTGAATCTCCCTATAATGACCCAATCTGGCATCCTTCAGGCGAGATCATAGGATTTAATCATCGCCCCATAAAAGAAATACATTATACTT
>DATFMO010000038.1:0-4206 GCA_035266925.1 Sunxiuqinia sp.
GAAAGTTGTATTGCTGATGTCCCTGGCATTGGGCCATTAAGGTGCTATTCTGATCCCAAATTAGGCATTTTTTACAACGGGAATATTCCTTGTGATACGATAACGACTTTTCCTGTTTCTAGTTCAGATATCAGCGCCAACTACCATTTCAAGATATACCCTAACCCAGTAACAGATTACCTTTCTATCGATTACGATGGAAATGGGAATATAAATATTGAAATTTATAACGCCAACGGGAATATAGTCGTAAAAAAAGAATTCTGTCCAAAAGACCATATAAATATGGCTAGTCTCCCAAGTGGAATTTATTTTATCAATATTATTAATTATCATAACTATAATTATAATGATATTATTATCAAAAAATAAATTGACAATGGTCTTATTTCTCGTTATTTCATTAGTGGGAAGAGGCTATTCCCAAACTTCATGCATTGTTTACAATATTCCAGAATTAAAATCTGCAAATATAACCACTCAATCTAGTGATATAACTGAACACAAAATAATCCGTGTGAATATTCATTTCATACTTAAATCTGACGGTACAGGAAACTTTACTGAAACAACAGATTTGTATAATGTTACAAATTCACATACGGGATATTGGTTTGCAGATAAAATAATCGAACAATGCAACTACTGGTTAAACAATAACCAGGAAATGACCCAACAGCTATCTTGCTGTCCGATTGAAGTTTTAGATATAAATTACAACTATAAGTTGGCAGGTGTGTTTTTTGATAAAAATGACAATTATTTCAACAATCAGGGCATACATTCAGGTCTTATCCAAAACGGAACGAATGTAATCAACATTTTAGTCTACCCTAACTGGATAGGTTACAATGCTGCAGTTGAAGAAGGAAATATTTGTTTTATGGGTAGGGCTAAAGATGCTTACGACAATTTTCTAGAGTATGGTGATTGGGGAATATACAGCTATATCTCTTTAAGTCTAAATCATGAGATTGGCCATTGCTTATCTCTAGAACATTGTAAAAGAGAGTCTAATGGCGATACTTGTACAACTGACTCACCTGCATGCCTTGATGACTGTGATGACACTCCCAGTTACCAAGAACTTATAAATGACGGTTATACTGACCCTTATATCTGGAATGGTCCAGGTTATTCAAACAACATAATGGACTACAGCCCTCTTGAAACTGCATTTACTCCTTGTCAAATTGAAAGGGTTCACAATTATATTGATTCTTCAAAGCTTTATTTTAAATATGGAGTTTTCGAATTCTCAACAGCATCAATAAATAACTTTACAGACAACACTACGTATATTGCCTCCAAAGTGAGCATTCCATCTGGAGCATCGATAACCATACAAAATGGAAAAAGACTTTACATTGATTCTGAAGAATTCGAGATTTTAGGAGCATTTGAAGTCCCCATAGGATCAACATTTGAATTTACTCCTTATGGGCTTTAGCTTTCTTATTTAATCTTCTCAATTTATTCCCGGTGAATAATTTATATGCATCGGGAATTTTCTTTTAAATTCTTCATAAATTTTCGTGTTCAAATCTCTAATACTATCGTAATCCGCCCAGCAAAGTAAAAAAGTCCTTAATAATTTGTGCATGGTCAAAAGCCAATTCTGGCAATTTATCCAGTTTGAACCAGGCAGCCTCGGCAGCATCATCTCCCCCTTTCACTTCCGCATCTTTTTCGACAAATCCATAAAAAACCACAGAAATGGTTCGGCCACGTGGATCACGATCCACTTTGTCATACACCCGAAACTGCTCAACGGTTGGAATATCCAGCCCGGTTTCTTCCTGCAGCTCCCGTTTACAGGCTACTGCCAATTCTTCGTCCATCTCTACAAAACCGCCCGGCAGTGCCCATTGGCCTTTAAATGGATCAATTCCACGCTGGATCAATAAAATTTCAGCCGTTCCTTTCTTTAAAATCAGTGCATCGGTTGTCAATGCTGGTCTTGGGTATTTGTAGGTATACATGTTATTGGTTATTGGTTATTGGTTATTGGTTATTGGTCATTCGTAATTCGTAATTGGTAATTGGCTTCTGGCTTCTGGCTTGTTTCGCCTAACGGCGAAGTTGGGGACTAGATACTGGCAGCTTCTTATTGTCTTCCGAGCATGGCCACGACATGTCGTGGCCCTACGGCCGTTTTTCCCTGGTGTCTTTGTGTTTTTAAGTTTCGTTTCTGGCTACTGAGACTGAACACTGGGACTGGACACTGCGACTGCCTACTGAATTACCCGTTTCATCACACGCATTTTGTGCGAATAGCGCTTGGTTTCGACGTTGAAAATTCCGAATTGGTCCACATTATCAATCCGTACTTTACCTGAAGCATGGATAATCTTGTTCTTTTCCCAGATGATCCCCACGTGAATGATGTTGCCTTCTTCATCATCAAAAAAGGCCAGGTCGCCGGGCAGCGCTTCTTCCACAAACGAAAACGCTGTTCCCAAATGTACCTGCTGACTGGTATCGCGTGGCAGGAATATGCCAGACTGTTTGTAAATCACCTGCACGAATCCGGAACAATCGATGCCAAATGGAGAACGACCTCCCCACAAGTACGGTACATTAAAATACATGAGCGACTGCTGAATCAGGGATTTTCGGATATCGCCGGGCTGAACGTACATGTATTTGCCCGTCATTTTGTAGACTTCGCGATTGATGGAAAACTCTTTCTTGTAAGGTCGCCAACAAGGCAGCGTACTTCCGGCAACGATCATCATATTTTGCTCTTCATTCACCGGGATGATGTTGAAAATATCGGTACACACCGCATGTGGTGAATTGACAATTTTTTGAAACGTGCGGTCTGGAAGTTCCGTGACCATCTTTTGATCAACCCACCCCTCATAACCATCATAAGCCATGGTCACCCGGCACCACCCCATAAACGATTCATGCACCTCAAAATGCTCACCAAATAAGATCTGGCTGGTCATCTCACTCTTTTCCGATGGCTCCTTTCTTAATGGAATGATACTCAATGCGGAAATCCCGTAGTTCATGTGCGTTTCAATGTTTTAGAGTCGCATGAAACTCGCCAAACCACCGTTCAACGCCATCTTTCCAGTCGAGAAATAGTTCCTCATGGCTCGTTTCATGAAAGAAATTGTTAATTTTATTCTTCAAATATAAAACTTCATGTCTGGTTTTGCACCGATTTGACAGGTCTTTAAAAAGGTATTTATGAAAAAGTTATTAACGCGACTTGCCCGATACTACCACTTTTTTTACATCACATTTGTATTTCTAGCGACTGTTTTTCTGCTCTATTTAATCATTCCAGGAGAAGGTCGTTTCAAGTATGAATTTCAGAAAAATGCTCCCTGGCGGCACGAAACATTGATGGCTCCGTTCAATTTTGCCATTTTAAAACCTGATGATGAGGTACAAATAGAGATGGATTCGGTTAGACAACAATACATCCCCTACCTGAAGATGGATACTCTTCAGCAGATTGCTCAGCGAAACAATCAGGTGAACGACTTGAAAAAATACCAGTTGGATTCGACTAAAATACAAGAGCTGGCAAACGACCTGGCAGCTTTATATAAAATTGGTATTTTGGAACTATCGCCGGAAAATCAACCGGCATTGGCCAATAAAAAGGCCGTTATTCTAATCAAAAACAAACGAGCTAATCGAGTCCCCGTTCACGGTTTATACACAATGAAAACCGCTTATGAAGCCCTGCACGACAGCGCTCAGGCTCTGTTGGGTGGCCAGTTCGAACACTTCATCCAGAACATTAATTTGAGCAACTACATCAAATCCAATGTCAGCTACGATGAAGCATTAAATTCAATGGCCCTGCAAAAACAATTAGATGCTGTTTCCCTCAACCAAGGGATGGTTCAGGCAGGTGAGCGAGTCATTTTCAAAGGCGATATTGTCACACCTGAAAAATACACCATCCTTGAATCGCTAAAAAAATCCTATGAAACGAAACGAGGGCAAGACATTGAGCGCTATTTACTGATTGTTGGTCGAATCATCCTTATCGTATCCTGCCTGCTTGTGTTGATTTTCTACCTATACTATTTCAGGCCAGAGATTTTTAATCAAAAGCGCAGGCTGAGCTTCATCCTGATTATGATTGTGCTGATGGTGTTCACATCGCGGTTTATCACCACTCAGGATTACATCAATCTCTATGTGGTACCGCTGGCCATTTTGCCCATTTTATTACGA
>DATFMO010000039.1:0-3017 GCA_035266925.1 Sunxiuqinia sp.
AATACTTCATTCTGCTTTTAGGTATGCGCGGGTACTCATATTAAACTATTTAGCTATGAAAGAAGAGTTGGGGATAAACCTGATCCAAATGCAGGGTTGAATACCTCAAAGTTTTACCCATGAAATTATTTTCCCCCGCCCAACTTCTCAATTATCAGGCTAGCAGCGCGTTTCGAAGCGCCCGGTTCTCCAAGTAATTGGTGAAGTTCTTCATAGCTTTCCAACATCTGCTTTTTGTAGGTTGAATCCGTAAGAATGCGTTTTACTTCTTTGTGAAGGTTGGCCGGGGCGGTTTGGTGCTGAAAGAATTCGCGGACAGCTTCGCGGTTTAAAATCAGGTTGACCAGCGATGCCCATTGCACTTTGATGATCATCCGGCCAATGGGATAGAAAAAAGCGCCCCCAGCCATGCGGTAACAAACGAGTTGCGGACATCGTAAAATGCCGGCCTCCAGCGAAACCGTGCCTGAAGTCAGCAAGGCAACATCGGCCTGTTGCAGTACTTCATAGGTCTTTCCCCGAAGCAAGATGGCCTGGTGATTCCCCATCAATTTTTGATACACCGAATCGTCAATATTAGGAGCGGCTGTCACAACCATCTGGTAGTCCGAAAATGCCGAAGCTGTTTTCAGAAAGCGTGGCAGCATATCGTGGATTTCCTGCATCCGGCTTCCCGGTAATAATGCGATGACTGGTTTGTTTTCTAATTGATTTTCGGTCGTAAATTCGGTAAACGATTGCTTCTTTGTTTTGGCCAGCACGGCATCCAATACCGGGTTGCCCACGTAATTGACTTCGAAATCGTGACCTTTATAAAACTCAGTTTCAAACGGCAAGATGGTGAACAGCTCATCAACAAAGGCCTTAATTTTTTTGATGCGGTGTGTCTTCCAGGCCCATATTTTTGGCGAAATGTAATAGAACACCCGAATACCATTCTTTTTGGCAAACTCCGCCATCCGCAGATTGAACCCGGGATAGTCAACCAAAATCAACACATCAGGCTTAAAGTTCAGCAAATCCTGCTCGCAGGTATTAAAATTTTTTTTGATCGTTCGCAAATTCAGCAAAACTGGGATGATCCCCATGAAAGCCATATCGCGGTAGTGCTTCACCAATGTCATTCCGGCCTCTTCCATCAGCTCGCCACCGAACCCCCGGAGTTCAGCATCCGGATCCTGGCTGACCAATTCTTTGATCAGGTTAGAGGCGTGCAAGTCGCCTGATGCTTCACCTGCTATCACGTAGTACTTCATCGTTTAAAACGCTTTTGAAATTAGCACCAGGAAAGCATACACGAAAGTGGCCATCAGCACGCCACGTGCAGCCACGTCGTATTTTTTTCTGAAAAAATAAAGGAATAACAGTAGGTTTGGGAGCACACACAAGGTGAGTAATTTTACCAGGATTTTAAATTTCCACAGGCCATTCAGATAATCCAGTAAACTGAGATCCTTTGATTTTGCAACATACATCAACAAAAAAACGATCACCGGAAAAATCATTCCGGGCCAAAAGCCAAATTTCAGTTTGTTGATATTTCGTGTTGATTGCACCACTAAAATTTCCAGGTTTTCATTTGTTCGTAAGTCGAATGACAGGTCATGTCTACATTGACGGGCACTACGGAAACATATTGATTATCGAGTGCATGCATATCAGTACCTTCAGTATCTGGTTCAAAATTTTTGAAATAGCCGGTCAACCAATAGTAATCGCGTTGGTGCGGATCGGTTCTTTTTTCGAGCTCTTCCACCCACTTCCCGGAGGTCTGCCGGCAAACCTGGATGCCCTCAATTTGACCTTTCGGAATATTGACATTCAGGCAAACAAACGGCGGCAATCCCTGTTCAAACACTGATTGAAAGACACGGGCGACCCACATTTTAGCCTTTGAGAAATCAGCAGTGGGAGAATAATCGCACAAGGAAAAACCAATGGCCGGAACACCATGCAGGCAGCCTTCGATAGCGGCTCCCATTGTCCCAGAGTAAACCACACTAATGGATGAATTGGAGCCGTGATTGATCCCTGAAATAACAAAATCGGGTTGGCGATCAACCAAGTGATTGAAGCCCAGCTTGACACAATCAACTGGTGTTCCATTACAACGATAAACTGTGTAGCCGTCTTCATCCTGCATTTTGGTGACACGTAAGGGTTTGTCCACCGATATCGCATTCGACATTCCCGACATGGCAATATCAGGAGCCACAACAATCACATCACCGAATAAACGCATCACTTCCGACACCTCTTTCAAGCCTTTGGCATGAACTCCATCATCGTTCGTCACAAAAATTAGCGGACGTTCCTTCATAACATCAATTTTAACGAAACACAAAGATAAGTTTCTCCTACGGATTGGCTATTTATTTGGGCGGCTATTTTTTAACAATTCGGCTTGAATCTTTGAATTTCAGCGAGACAGTCGACAAAGCGCTGTTCTTCAACTCATATCACTCAAATTTACAGGGTTCGACTAAAACCAACTGATACAAAATTCCGTTTTAAATAATATAAAACTCAATGATTATGAAAACAGGAGAACATGCCGTTGTTTGGGCCGAAATACCGGTTTTAAACTTTGAACGGGCCAAAGAATTTTATTCAAAAATTTTCGATTACAAAATGTATGAACAAAAAATGGGTGCCCACCACATGGGTTTTCTACCGATGGACAAAGATTCCCGAGGTGTTGGCGGTGCTATTGTTCAGGGCCAGGATTACACGCCAAGTTCACTGGGTGCCAAAGTTTATTTGTATGGTGGTGATGATCTTGAAGAGGTGCTAAAACGGGTTGAACCAGCCGATGGCAAGATCATTCAACACAAGAAAAAAATCACCGACGAAATCGGTTATTTTGCCGTGTTTGAAGACACCGAAGGCAACCATGTTTGTTTGCATTCGATGAAGTGAGGTTGATGTCCAACACTTCGATTAATTCTTCTCTCAACAACCTGGTTTTATATCAGGGCACGGCTCGTCTGTTTTCTTTTTAATTCTGAATAATTTTT
>DATFMO010000040.1:0-3562 GCA_035266925.1 Sunxiuqinia sp.
TTGAAAATGAGATGAAACCATTCATATATAATCAAAATCAGGAAGAAGATTTTTATGCACAGTTTGATGGAGTAAAAGTACTGCCTTCATTATTTTTAGAAAAATATCGCGATTTTTTGGAGCAAAATAAGTTTATTAAAGCAGAAAACTTAAAGGTTCAAATATCCTCAAAACGATTTAATGCTTTAATTAATAATGAGGGTATTGATATTAAAAAGGAAGCATTTGAAAGCATCAACACGCATAAAATTCTTGAACAAAAAGTATTTGTAATCAAGAAAAAATACAATGATGAAATCGGGTTACAGCTTGATATTGATGAAGAGATTAACCAAAGCAATTTTTTATAACCTCCATTCTGACAGGTTCTCGAAACCCTGTAAGGATAAAAAACCGAAACAACCCATGCGCACCACCGGCACCCATTTCAATTATTACCTGATCTGTCACCGCAAACTGTGGTTGTTTGCCAATGGCATTAATATGGAATCGACCTCCGATTTGGTTTACGAAGGCAAGCTGTTGCACGAAACATCGTACCCCCGCCGTAGTGAGAAATACCAGGAGATTGCGATTGATGGGATCAAAATCGACTATTACGACGCGAAAAACAAGGTGGTCCACGAAATCAAAAAATCGGACAAGCACGAGGAGGCTCACGAATGGCAGGTGAAACACTATTTGTATGTTCTGGAACAAAATGGTGTAACTGGCGCTACAGGGTTGTTGGAGTATCCGCGCCTGCACAAAACCGATGAAGTATTGCTGACCACACCGGATCGTGAAGCAATTGAGGAAATGCTGATCAAAATTGGGCAGATTATTCAAAGCGAACATTGCCCAAACCGGATTCAAAAAAGCCGATGTAAAAACTGTAGCTATTTTGATTTTTGCTGGAGTGGGGAGGATGTCTGAAAAATGTCTGAACTATGATTTTAATGATTAGCGGAATACTATGAATCAAAAAGAATACAAATACCAGGATTTGACCCATGAGGTAATTGGTGCAGCAATGGAGGTTCACCGGCATTTGGGCAATGGATTTCAGGAGGTTGTTTATCAACGGGCATTGGCCATTGAACTTGGGTTGCGAAACATTGAATTTGTAAGGGAACAGGAAATGCCACTCGTCTATAAAGGGTTTGACATTGGAACCCGGCGGGTTGATTTTTTCATTGAAGATAAAATTATGCTGGAAATAAAAGCTGTCGTCCAACTTGAGGATGTTCATCTGGCACAGGCAATTAATTACCTGGAAGCTTATGACCTTGAGATTGGGTTGCTGATCAACTTTGGAAATACGTCCCTTCAGTTTAAACGGGTAATGAAGCCTAATCATAGTCCATCAGAAAATCCAAAAAAATCATAGTTCAAGACTTATGAAAAAAACCTACTACCTGTTTAATCCCGGGCGGTTACAACGCCGCGACAATACCCTGAAATTTACGCCTTACGATGAGGAAGGCAATGAGCAAAAACCCCGTTTCCTGCCTGTTGAAAATGTGGGTGAGCTGTATTGTTTTGGAAACCTGGATGCCAATTCGGCGACCTATAATTTCCTTGGGCAGGAACAAATCCCCATTCACTTTTTCGATTATTACGAAAACTACACCGGTTCGTTTATGCCCCGCGAAGCTCTGATTTCCGGGAAAATGCTGATCGCACAAGTCAAATGCCAGCAAAACAAAAAAGCACGGATCGATTTGGCACAACGGATTTTGGATGGTGCCAGTTTCAATATGGTGAAAAACCTAAAATACTATAACAACAGGGGAAAAGACCTGGAACCAATTATGGAAATGATTGAAAAACTGGCCGGTAAAATTTCTTCGACCACTGCCATTGATGAGTTGATGGGCATTGAAGGGAATATCCGCAAGAACTATTATGAAGCCTTCGAACTGATCATTAATGATTTTAGCATGAATGGTCGGAGTTACCGTCCTCCACAAAACGAAGTGAATGCATTGATTTCATTTGGTAACATGATGTGCTACAGTCAGTGTTTGCGCGCCATCCACCAAACCCAGTTGAACCCGACCATCAGCTTTCTGCATGAGCCGGGCGACCGTCGGTTTTCGTTGTCGCTTGATTTGGCCGAGGTTTTCAAGCCATTGCTGGTCGACCGGATTATTTTTAAAGTGATGAACAAAAAGATGGTACAGCCCTATCATTTCGAAGAGCAGTTAAACCGGGTGACACTGAAGCCAAATGGAAAGAAAACAGTTGTCCAGGCCTTTGAAGACCGCCTGGAAGAAACCATTAAGCACCGCTCGCTAAACCGCTCGGTGAGCTACAAACACCTGATCAAATTGGAATGCTACAAAATACAGAAGCATCTACTGGGCATCGAAGAATACAAACCTTTTAAAATGTGGTGGTAAGGGGGAGGGAAGATTGATGGGAGATCGAAGAAAGATTGAAAGAAGATTGGGGAAAGATTGATGGGGAGATTGATGGGAGATTGATGGAGATTGAAAGGTAAACCAAAAAAATAAATTAGGATGGAAAATTCAGATTGGCTTAACTACAAGATTGAAATTCGAGAACGGTTGAGAAGTTTTACTTTAAAAATCCTGGAACTTTCGGAAACGTTTCCACATTCTGAACGCGGAAGGATCGTCAATAATCAACTCACTCGTTCGGGGTCATCGATGTATGCCAATTACCGCGCCGCATTAAGGGGAAGGTCAAAAGCTGAATTTTTCAGCAAGCTGTCCATCGCTGTGGAAGAAGCCGATGAAACCGAGATGTGGCTCGACCTAGCAGTCAACTCGGAAATAATAAAAGATAATCTTGTGAAAGAGATGCACAAGGAAAGCCTTGAATTGTTGAAAATACTGGCATCCTTGCGCAAACGTTCAAATTAACCAATCCCATCAATCTCATTCAATCCAATCAATCCATTCCCATGTATGTAATTGCTGTTTACGATGTTAATAAAAGGCGTGTCGGTAAGATGTTGAAACTTTGCCGGAGATATTTGAACTGGATACAGAATTCAGTTTTTGAAGGTGAAATTTCGGAAGTGAAGCTCTTGGAGTTGAAACAGGAAGCCATGCTCTTGATGGATGAGGAAACCGACAGTCTGATTATTTTTAAGGCTCGTCAGGAAAGGTGGCTGGACAAGGAAATCGTTGGACATGAGCGACAAAACCTGGATACTTTTCTTTAACCGTTGTTGTCGATTCCCTTTCCCGTTGTTCTATTTTAAGAGAATTTAACAATGAGAAAGAGAGTTAAGTTCTTTGACATATTGAAAATAAGCGATTTATATATAATTGTCGATCCCCTGGGGAAAATACCTTCTGGGGGATCGACAACATTCTCATTAAAAAATTAGATATTTGTAAAAGTTAATCTCTTGAAGATGAACTTATTTTTTTGAGTCGTCGAACGACTACCAATCGCACCATACTGGAATTGAAATAAAACAATTTTTTGGTGTCCACAAAAAGGGATTTTACTACCAATCGCACCATACTGGAATTGAAATGTGGAAGCTTTATAGGTAACAAAATGAACCTTTTGCTACCAATCGCACCATACTGGAATTGAAATA
>DATFMO010000041.1:0-4073 GCA_035266925.1 Sunxiuqinia sp.
ATTTTTTTGCCACTCCAGTTGCTGATGAAATAGCAAATGCCTTCCGGACGTTTTACGCGATTGAACCAAACGCCAAGTGTGGCCAGCTCTTCCGGCTTCACATCGGCCTGTTTCAACATGCTTTCCATTTGGTCACCCACCAACAGTTCACCAGTTCCTTTTTCACAAACTGAAAAATCATTTTTTGACTGAAATGAAAGTGATGAAACCAAATCATCATAGGTCTTTTGGCGCGCTTTCAATTTGCCCAATCCCGGTACGTCCACCGGCAGTTTATGTTGAAAAATAACCGTTGCACCAGCGTCAGCCAGCTCCATCAGCTTTTGCATGGTTTCCAGCGGAATGTATTCGCAGCTTGGCACTAAGATGGCTTTGTATGAAGCACCCGGCGCCTTAATCAGCTTTTCATTGTTGCTTAATTCCTGAATCTGGTGATCAGATACATAATCATAAGTATATCCTTCTTTTAGTAGCTCTTCACTCAAATCACGTGTCAACTCAGGATGCGACTCGCCAAAGTGTGGCAACATGCTGCGCCCTTTTTCCGACCAGCGATCGTAAATCGGGAAATAAACCAATACATCGTTGTCTGGCTTGGAGTTTTGCATGAACGACTGACAGTTGGCCACATAATGATTAATGACCTTCAAGTCGGGCCACCACGAATTAGTTGGCGCAAAATGAACAGCTGCATAAAACATCCATCCCGGCCATGGTGCATCTTTCGGTGAATAGGGTGATCCGTGGTAAACAATGTGGTTCACCCCGTTGGCCAAATAGCGGTCGAGATTCTGTTTCACCTCAGACAATTGCCCTTTGAAGTGTTCATCAAGCCAGGTTGCTGCCTCGCACGAAATCAAAGGCTTGGCTGATACGTGACCGGCTGAAGTTGCCATTTTTATCCGAATTGGATCTGTCCCTTCTGTTTCCGGGATGTCACTGGCCTCATACAAATCCAGAATATTAGCCGGCGAACCATGTGCCTGGTTACGAATTTTCTTGCCATGACTTTTTGCCCATGCTGCCCAGTTTTTAGTGAAACCATCCAACAACAAGTCCGAAATTGTTTCGCGGTAGTCGCACAGAACGCGGCTATTCATTTCTTCGGAATCATTGCCAAACAGTGCCGGCAAATAGTCCCTTAAATCATATCCCCGACGTTTATTGAATTCCTGGAAGAACAAAGGTGTCCAATCAGATTCACCACGTGCATCGTCCACTTCGTAGGAATCATTGAAGAAAGCCCGCAAGCCATTCAAGTCGATTCCCTTCGCATTTTCATCAAAATGAGCCAGGTAATCTTTGATTGCTTTTGGCGAAAAGTGATCGATGACATTGCCTTCGCCACCTTTGCCCGCACGTTCGACCATTTTACCATGCCAGCCCTGAAACACGGCATATAGTTTCCAGTTCCCGGCAGTAGCGGTCCAATTCAATATTCCATTTGATCCAACTTTATCCGTCAAGTCAATGGTTGTGCCATCATCGCTGTAGGCCATCAATGCCTGTAATGGCAGCGGCTTTTTAAAACGAATCTGGTTCAAGGCCAGTTTCTGCAAATCAGGGTTGCTACTAATTGGAAATTTGATGTCCTCGATTTTAATGCGATGCCCAACCGCACTGGCAATCGGGTGTTGAATGTATTCTACTTTCTCTTTCAGACGCTCTCCGCCTTTCAGCGTATATTGTTTGAACTGTACGTTTTTACATGCATCATCAGCCTGCACCCAGTTGCCGCCAAACGGCCAGCCGGATGCATTGGCCATGTCAACGCCCAAATCCAGGCGCTGTCCTTCTTTCAAGGTGTATTCCAACATCTTCATCCAGTCCGGTGACTCAAAGGTTCGAAATTGTTTTTCATAGCCTTTCACACCATAAATCGCGGTGAGCTCAACGCCTCCAAAACCCTCTTTTTTCAAGTTTTCCATGTTGTAGGTCAGGTTCGTCGAATCGACTGCGCTGCCCATCCACCACCAACGTGCCCAGGGACGTGTTTCCTTACTGACCTTAGGCCATTCCGGAGCAGGTCCGGTTTTTTGTGTTGAACATGCTGACGAAAACAGCAAAACAAACACGATGGATGCCAATCCTGCGATTGATTTCATTTTTAAATTTTTCATTGCTATCATAATTCGAGTTTTGGATGATTCTGTAAAAACGGCTATCGCCTATTCATTCGATTTTGCAATTTCAACGCCGTAAATGTCGGTGTGACCTTCGAAATTAGCCCTAAAGATAATCCATTTGCCGTCCGGCGAAAAATGAACGTTCGGTTCCAAATGGTAATTATGATGTTTCATATTGACCAATTTTTCAGACCGAAAATGGTCTCCATCCGGATGAAACAGGTAAATCCACATACCATCAGGCGCTTTGGCTACTTGCCCTGGATCGCCACCATCTCCCGCAAATAAAGTTTCATCAGGAGAAATATTGTAATGAATTGACCATTCGTTGCGGGAGAGCGAATAGCGTTTTTCGCCACCGTTTTCCACGTCAACGCCACTCAGGAAAAAGGTTTTGCCGCGAGGCATCTGCAGGTCAAACCAAATACGTTTCCCATCCGGGCTGAAAAATTCGTGCCCGGCAATCTCCATATCCATCGTGCGTTTGTGCATCAATTTGGGTTCACCGCCACTGATATGAATCGTCCAGATGCGGTCTACTTTGTGCCAGGGTCCTTCGTGGCAAAACATCAACAAATCAGGATCAGTTGGTGAAAACTGCACATGATTCAACCAGGCATGTTCCGAATAAATCTTTTTCAACTGGCCTGTTTTTACATCCAGTGTAAACAGCGAACGAAGCAGTTTGGCTTCAAAAATGATGTTGAAGAAATCACTTTTCTTCGGATGCTCTTTGAATAATTTCTGTTCCTCCGGGCTGCTGATTGCACCACCAAGAAGCGTTTCATCAGCATTCAGCGTAGTGATGTGCCCACGAATGCTGTCGGGGAAAACGTAGATCAGACGAGTCTGGTGATCTTCCACACCCGTTTCAAACACACTGTCGCCGCATTGGTAATAGACATGCCGGCCTTTGTCGCCAACAATCTCGCCGGAAACATGCTTTTTGCTGGTGATTTGATCCGGTTCGTGTGTTTTTAAATCCACTGAAAACAACTGGCGATCACCATCAACTGTTCCATAAAAAATCATCTTTGGATTGATGCCGTCCACCGCGGGAAGGAACGGATTGTTGTGAAAATAGAAACTCCGGTTGTCGCCCTCGCGGTTAACCATGTGAATTAATTTGTGGCCGGTATCAATGTCAACCCAGGAATACGGCATTGGCGTGGCCGAACCGGTTTCCAAAACCGGAAGCTTTTCTTTGGTCTGGCAAGACACAGCCGCCAGGCCAATCAATAAAATACTTAAATATGTTCTAATCATTTTAGTTGGTTTAGGTTATTGCAGCTCAAACTGCAAGCAAAGATCTAATTTCATCTGTTGATTATTCGTTTTCCCATTTTGCTTTGGCTTCCAGATCACTCATTTTGTGCTGAACTGAAGTGGCTTTGACTGATTCATCGTACAACTTGTTGAAATCCGGCAATTGCAACGAACTGCCTTTTTTCAGGAACACCGGCGTTTGATAAAGTGGCGCATTCACGTCAATGGTTTGTCCGCCCTGGTATTCTTTGTGGTTCCAAAGGTCAACCCAGGTTTCACCGGCCGGCAAATACACTTTCCCAGTTGTTTTGCCTTTCTGCCAGATAATTGACACCAACAGATCGTCTCCAAATTTATAGGTCGTCCAGTCTTTCCAGCTTTCTGGCTGATCCGGATATTCGAGGAACAACGGGCGGGCGATCGGCATGCCTGTTTCGGTGGCCTCTTTGGCAGCCTGGAAGATGTAATCCTGCAAGCTCATGCGCACGTTGGAATAAAATCGCCAGATGGCCATCAAATCTTTATCATAGGAAGGTTCGTAATCCATGCCCCAGAAGCCGCGGTTGTCGGTCGGTCCCACTTCCATAATGGGTGAAAAACACGAGAACCCCAGCCAACGCATGGCCACTTCGCGCTGCAAATGTTTGGCATAACCTCCAGTATCGGATCCCCACATCGGGT
>DATFMO010000042.1:0-4385 GCA_035266925.1 Sunxiuqinia sp.
GGAAAAGATTGATACTTGTATCATGATGATCAAAAGTTTTGGTACAATTGGTGTCGCACGTACGATGAATCAGTTCAATAAACGCAAATAAGATGAGTGATCAGGTTCGGGTAGACAAATGGCTTTGGGCAGTTCGGGTGTTTAAAACCCGCAGCCAGGCGACCGATGCCTGTAAAAAAGGGCATGTCGCTATGGATGATCAATCGGTGAAACCTTCACGAATTTTAAAAGAAGGAGACATTGTGAAAGTACGCAAATCGCCGGTTGTATACAGGTATAAAGTGTTGCAGCTCGCTGAAAAACGGATGGGCGCCAAGCTGGTGCCCGATTTTATGGAAGATGTGACTCCACCCGAAGAGCTGGAAATCCTGGATGTACAGAAAAACATGAGCTGGTTCAAACGCGACCGTGGAACAGGACGACCAACCAAAAAAGAACGGCGCGATTTGGATGGCTTTATTGAAAATGGAGGATAACAATGCTAATTGCACAACAAAAACGAAAAACAAATATTGCCGAATACATTCTTTATTTATGGCAGGTTGAGGATTTGATCCGTGCACTGGATTTTGATCTCGACCAGATTGGCAAAACACTTGTCTCCCGTTTTGAAGTGGACGAAGATACCCGCCTGGAAATATATGCCTGGTATAAGAATCTGGTAACCATGATGGAAAAAGAACAGATACGCAAAAGTGGGCATCTTCAGTTTGTTGTGAACCTGGTCAATGATCTCAATAGTTTTCATATTCAGCTTTTACAATCCGGGAAAGATCCACAATACCCGGTCTTGTTTCAGTTAGCCAAACCGGTAATCAATGAATTTAAGGGCAAGAGCCTTGAAAAGGATGTCAATGATATTCAAGCCGGTTTTCAGGCGCTGTACAGCATCATGTTATTACGACTTCAGAAAAAAGAAATCAGTGCGACCACGCAGTCTGCTGTTGACCACATTAGTAAATTGATGGGACATCTTTCCGCCCGATATCTTCAATATGAAAAAGGTAAATTCGACATCTAGAGGAAACGATCTTTGTATTCCGGTTGGGGCATCATGCAGGTGTTGTGTTTGCCAAACCATTTCGTTCGATGTGCTGCAATAGTATCGTACAAGTAATCAAACCAGCGTTGCGGAAATATCGAAAATAAGGTGGCGAACTTGAAAATGCCTCCAAGTAAAACTGCAATCCGAATAACCGATTGAGAGCGAATGTAATAACGATCACTTTCAGCTAAGACAATCGAATCAATATCAGTTGGAATTGAGAATCAGTTTCGAATCGTTTGTCCCAATTCGTCGGAAGTTGGTGCAAACACAAACTTTTTTTTCTTGTCAAATTTTAAGATCACTTGCACGGAACGACTACAGAGGTGACAAAATCCGTCGAACAAAACCAGTCGCTTGCCAATTGGGATCAGCATCATTTATTGATCTTAAAATCTTTCATCAGTCCCTCGCAAATCCAGTTGGCCAGTGCCTGACGATTATTGACACGAATGAGGCGTTGTTGATCGCGATAGTGGTTGATGTTTCCAATTTCCATGAAAACAGCAGGTGGATATGAATATTTCAATACGTAAAGGTTTCGTACTGAAACAGAACCATGATACCCACGATTGGGTTGGTATTCATCATATTTTTGCTTGAAAGTTTGATGTAGAATATTTGCCAGTTTTTTCCCGGTTTTACTTCGTTTGTCGTGGTAGAAGAACACATCAATATTTTCACCTTTACTGCGCGAATCAACATGCGTAATGACCAATCGCTGGAAGCTGCCCTTGTGCTGGATATAGAGTTTATTGACGGCGTCCTTCCGCTCCCGGAGACGTTTCAACTGGCTACGCGGAATAGCCAAATCGGGATAGCAAGTTTCATCTTTATCGGGTTTTAAAAAACTGTTATCGCGAATCCCGTCGTTGTCGTCTCGTGTAATCATGTACACCAGTGCTCCATGTTCGATCAGGCAACGAGCCAGGCGCAAGGTCACATCGTAGGCATATTCATCTTCGCACAATGGATGGCCTGACAAGTGTCCCATCGCTCCGGGATCCGGTCCACCATGCCCGCTCACCAAGTAATAAATGGCCCCTTGCAACGAGTTGTCGATAAGTGCCACTTTTTCGTAGTCCTTTCCAAAAATTGGGTAGATTCCGGCAGAAGTAGATGTTGATTGTGTTGATGTTTTTGGTTCAACGGGCAATTTGTATGTCATTCCTGCATACAGACTATTATCTTTGCCAAGTTTATCTTTATTGAGTTGAATAAAATCATTCAGATAATCACCGGGCGATAATCCGTGTCTTTTTAATAAGCTATAGATTCCTTCGCCTTTTTGTGCTTTGGTTGTTTGGTAATTTTGTGCGTGAAGAATACCTACTGTAAAAATGAAAAGAAAAAAAATCGAAATGATTTTTATCGAATGGCTCAAAAAAGTGCCTGATTTTAGATTCTCCATGAAATATATTCTGTTTTTTATGAGAACGAAAACGATGTTTTAATGTTTATATTCAACAGTAAAACGTAATTTTGAATAAAACTATTTCTTATTCTCGAAAAATAAAACGAATGCGCTATCCAGTTTTCCTCATTGGGTTGTTAATAATTCTTTTTTCCTGTAAATCATCGCTGTTAATTTCGGATGTTAATGAACAAAATCTTAAAAATAGCCCAGCTACCTATCACCCGGATTCATCAATTATTAACTTGGTTGCTCCCTACAAACAAAAGCTCGAAGCTGACATGACTAAAGTCGTAGCTATTTCCACTGAGAAATTAATTAGGAGGATGCCAGAGAGTAAGTTAACTGATTTGATTGCTGATGTTTTGATGGAGGAAGGCGACAATTATTGCAAAACTCACAACAAGAATTTTTCCCCGGATATGGCATTTATGAATTATTATGGCATTCGAAGTTCACTGCCAAAAGGGAAAATAACGGCGGGTGACATATATGAATTGTTGCCGTTTGAGAATGTTTTGGTACTGGTGGAAGTCTCTGGTGAAACGATGGAGAAATTTATTGCAGAAATTGCAAAACAAGGAAGTGCTGGCGTCGCAGGAATCAAATTAGGCATCAAAGATGGTAAAATTGGTGATTTGACAATCGGTGGTAAGCGGCTCAATAAACGTCAAAATTATTGGATTGTCACCAACGATTACATTGCCGGTGGTGGCGACGGAATGTCTATGTTGAAGAACCGTAAAGCATACATTGATACCGGCTTGAAATTACGAGACGTATTTATGCAGAACTTAGAACACGATTATCAAATTGGACGCAAGATAGTTGTCAAACTGGATGGGAGGATGTACAATGAGTAGCAGGAGAAAATTTATACGAAACCTGGCTGGTGTGTCGGCTGCAATGACATTTGTGGACTGGCCTAAAGAGCTTTTTGCAGACGACGATTTTGCGCATTTGACAATTTTACACACCAACGACATTCATTGCCATATTGATCCATTCCCTGAAAATGATCCTGTCTATCCGGGACAAGGTGGTTTGGCCCGAATGTCAGCTACGATCAATCGAATTCGGGATGAGGAGAAAAACGTGCTGCTTCTTGATGCCGGTGATATGTTTCAGGGAACGCCATATTTTAATTATTACAAGGGCGAATTGATTTTGAAGGTGATGTCAAAGATGGGCTATGATGCTTCAACACTGGGCAATCATGAATTTGACAATGGAATTGAAGGGATTGAAAATCATATTGATTATGCCAATTTCCCTTTGGTCAACAGCAACTATGATTTTTCTAACACTTTGCTGTTTGATCGTTTCCCCAAATATGTCATCTTTCGCAAAAAAGGTATTAAAGTGGGCGTTTATGGTTTGGGAATTGAGCTGGACGGTTTGGTGAGTAAAAAGAATTATAAAGAAACAATTTATAACGACCCGGTAAAAGTGGCGCTCCAGCAAGAAGAGTTTCTGAAAAAAGAAAAGAAATGTGACTTGGTTATTTGCCTTTCTCACTTGGGATTAGAATACGACGAACCTAAAATATGCGACAAACTGCTGGCACCCCAAACCCACCATACCGATTTAATTATTGGCGGACACACCCATACTTTTTTAGATGCTCCCCTGGAACTAAAAAATGCCGACGGGAAACGGATCATTGTCAACCAGGTTGGTTGGGCCGGACTGATGCTGGGGCGTATTGATTTTATTTTCAATAAAAATAAAAAGGACGATTTACGGGTTGCCGCCTGGAACCTTAATCCGACAACATTGGCATGAAAAACATACAGCTCATTTTTCTCTCTGTTTTCAGTGGTTTTATGCTGAGTATGCCGTGGCTTGGAGGGGAACCCGGCTGGATTTTAATACTTGCTTTTATCCCATTGTTGGCTGTGGAAGATTTCGTTGCTAAACGAAAAG
>DATFMO010000043.1:0-7087 GCA_035266925.1 Sunxiuqinia sp.
GTTGCTTTATCGAAAATGCCATTTTTCTTAAAAACAGAAAAGGCATCAGCATCGAGCACCTCAGCCCATTTGTAACTGTAATAACCGGCCGAGTAGCCACCTGCAAAGATGTGCGAAAAAGCGGTACTCATCAAGCTGCCATCCACCGGAGGAAACAGTTCTGTTGGTTTCATGGCTCGGGCTTCGATATTCGCAATTTCGCCATCCGGCGAGTTGGAGATATTGTGGTAGGCCATGTCCAACATGCCAAAGCTTAGCTGGCGTTCGGACATGTACCCGGCCTGGAAATTCTTCGCCGCCACAATTTTTTCAATCAGTTCAGCGGGAATTTTTTCACCGGTTTCGTAATGAACAGCAAAGCGGTCGAGCCATTCTTTTTCATAGGCCCAGTTTTCGTGCATTTGTGAAGGTAGTTCCACAAAATCCCAGAACACGTTGGTGCCCGAAGTGCTCTCGTACTGGCATTTCGTGAGCATGCCGTGCAGCGCGTGCCCAAACTCATGCAGGAAGGTAGTTACCTCATCAAACGTCAAGAGCGACGGTTTGGTGTCGGTGGGCTTGGTAAAGTTGGTCACTACACTCACATGTGGGCGATTATCTTTTCCGTTTTCAACCCACTGGCCTCGATAGTCGGTCATCCAGGCGCCAGAGCGCTTACCTTCGCGTGGAAAAAAGTCGAGGTACAACACCGATACAAAGTTGCCGTCTGTATCAAAAACTTCGTAGGGCTTCACATCCGGATGGTAAACCGGAATCTCTTTGTTTTCTTTTAGCTTCAAACCGTATAGGGTGCCGGCCAATCCAAAAACACCATCAATGACATTCTCTAATTTGAAATAGGGTTTCACCTCTTCTTCGTTGAAACCGTAGCGGTCATGCTTCAGCTTCTCCGAATAATAAGCCCAATCCCAACGCTGCAATTCACCCTCGAAACCCTGGCTTTTGGCAAAGTCAACCACTTCATTGAAATCGCGTTCTGCAGCTGGTCGTGAAGCTTTGTGCAAGTTCTTTAGGAACTCAGCAACCCGCTCCGGTGTTTCAGCCATGCGGCGTTGCAATACATAATCAGCATGCGATTTGTATCCTAGCAATTGTGCTTTCTCCAGGCGAAGAGCAACAATTTTTTTAATTGGTTCTTTGTTGTCATATTCATTGCCTTTATTGCCTTTGGTTGAAAAGGCGCGAAACATTTTTTCTCGTAATTCTCGGTTATCAGCATACTTCATAAATGGAATGTAGCTGGGATATTGCAATGTGAAAATCCAGCCCTCTTTGCCTTTTGATTTGGCGGTGTGTGCTGCGCCCTCGCGCGCAAATTCAGGTAGTCCCGCCAAGTCAGCTTCATCAGTGATGTGCAGCTCAAAAGCATTGGTTTCTGCAAGCACGTTTTCAGAAAAAGTTAGTGACAGTTTCGACAGCTCACCGGTGATTTCGCGGTAGCGGGCCTTTTGCTTATCGTCCAGATTGGCACCGCTGCGAACAAATCCCAGGTAGGAATTTTCGAGCAGCGTTTCCTGTTCCGGATTCAGTGTCAGTTTGTCTTTTTGCGCGTAAACGGCTTTCACCCGGGCAAACAAGTCGGGATTCAGCGAAATATCGTTTCCAAACTCCGACAACATCGGGGCCACTTCCTGTGCAATTTTCTGGATGGTATCGTTCGTTTCGGCCGAGTTCAGGTTGAAAAAGATCTTGCGAATGGTTGATAAACGATCGCCCGATTGCGACATGGCCACAATGGTGTTCTCAAACGACGGTGGTTCCGGGTTGTCAATGATTTCCTTCACTTCAGCGCGGGCTTCCTCAATGGCTGTTTTGAAAGCCAGCAGGAAATGCTCGTTTTTGATTTCCCCGAAGGGAGCTGTTTGATGAACGGTTTGAAACGGTTGTAATAAAGGATTGTTTTTTTCTTCTGCGTTAATTGTCATCGTGCTTAAAATTAAAAATAGGGCAGGCACTGCCCTGGTTCGCGTTTTCATTGTCGTGAATTTAAGTTTTCAGTTTGGTTTCTATCAATGGGTCGTAAGTTGTAACTGATTATTACAGAAATCTTAAAGAATGGTTCACGATCGTCGTTTTTTCTTCTTTTTCTTTTTCTCAACGGACCATCCAAACTTGCCAATCGGCTCACCCATTTTAAAATAGTGGCCGTGTGAATAGCAGATTGGATCGGCATTTTTTAGACTGAACGCGCCTGATTTTGGATCAATGTATTGGTCGTCAGCAATCACGTTCACTACTTCGGAAATGAACATGTCGTGCGTGCCCAATGGGACGATTTGCTTCACCTTGCACTCGATGCTGATCGGCGCTTCTTCAACAATGGGAGCTTTGATGATGCTGGCCGGTGCAGGCGTAAGGTTCATCTCTTTCCACTTGTTGTATTTGGCTCCCGACCGCACGCCACACCAGTCGGTAGCTTTGGCTAGCTTTTCCGTTGTTAGATTAATCACATATTCTCCGGTTCGCTTGATGATGTCGTACGAATGTCGGTTGGGCCTCACTGAGATGTAGCACATCGGCGGATCACTGCAGATGGTGCCTGTCCAGGCGATGGTGATCAGGTTGTATTCGTCAGGCGTTTCGCCACAGCTGACTAAAACGGCTGGTAGCGGGTAAACCATCGTTCCGGGTTTCCAGTTGACTTTTGCCATTTGAGCTTTGAGTTGTTAATTAGCAATGGTTTTTAATGGCAAAGTTAACAATCAAGTTGACCAAATCCAGCGTTTTTGACACGCACAATGAAAGAAAACAGTTTCCATTAATAACGGCGATCTTCGGGAATCTTCATCTCTTCGATAACTATTTTCTGAAGTGTTTTCAATTCCTTGTTGTAGTTGACGGACTCTTCATCTTTTACGTTAAGTTCAGATAAAACCTCGAAAACGAAGTTTTCCTCTCCCAATGCAGTCCAGTCTTTTTGTAAGGCGATATTCCGATGACCTCCAAAATTGAGTTCCGTCTGGTGCCGGTTCCATTTCGACGACATGTCAACACTGTTATCAATAAGCACCTTGTTGTTTTCCAGGTTCCTGACCTGGAAGACCCCCATTGAAAATTTCATCTGTTTGTATTCTTCCTTCAATTCCTTTTTTGTTTTCATGTTCTGTTCTTTTTATAAATAGATGATTGTCCAAAAAGTGATCTCAAATAATTGGATATGAAAATTGTGCTAAGGACTTTTGTACAATCACTATTTTAATCTTTTCAAAGCTAAAAATAATCAGTTTTTTAAATGAATTTTGAATTGAATACAACAAAATTTCAGTTCTTGAGCTCCTGTGCAGTGATCAAATCGTATTCTTTTTTTGAAAATGGATAATCCCAACATCCCATGCGGTGGTAGAGTTGGCCGCCGAATCCTTTTTTGTACAGGTGAACGCCATGCAGCGGATGTTGCTGGTTTAAATTTGGAGCACTGCCAAACATGTCGTATTCGGAACAACCGTGTTGTTTGGCTTTTTTAATGGCTTCCCACTGCAATGCATAACTGGCCGAGCGTTGCTTTTGATCGGACGAAGAGGCGCCGAACAAATAAGTTCCTCGTTTGCGGGACAGCACCAAAAACATGGAAGCCAGGAAGTCTCCATCATGATCGGCCATCAACAGGCTCACTTGAACACCATCACGGTGGTCATCTTGTTTGGTAAACAAGGAAGTGAAATAATCCTGTTCCTGCTGTGGCATGTTGTGGCGGAGCGCTGTTTCCTGGTACAACTGGTTCCAGGTGTCGAGGTGTTCCATGCCATATTCGTTGACCCGAATGCCATCACGGTTCGCTTTTCGAATGCTATATCGCGTGTTGTATCGCATGTTGTAAAGGAGTTCATTTTCTTCTTTAGTGAGGTCTAAAAAGAACGTGTTTTTGGGTAAAACATCGCTGGGGCTCTTTTTCAAGTTCCAGTTTTGGGTGCTGAAATTCACCCGGAATTCCTGTGTGTGACCGGGTGGTGGACCGAGCCAGTCGCCGGAATGATCAAAAAAGTCATCTTCGTAGGCCCATTGGTTTTCCCAAATTAAATCGTAGCGAATAAAAATACAGTTTGCTGGTAGATGAGGGCGCAATACCTCAGAAAGCTCTTCGAGAAAGACACCATGATTTTCAAAGTTTGGTTCTATTTTGGGTCCATAAGGGACGTAGGCAAAGCATTGGGTGGGACTGACATACTTGATTAGTACCAGCAAATCTTCGTGGGTGTAGCGGTCCTCGGGGAAAGCCGGATTAATCAAATCTTTGGAGACCCTCAGTTGAAACCCACTGGGAATGAATCCCTGCTCATTTTTGATTCGGGCCCAAAAGGGGGTTTGGGGTAAAATGTTCGTTGATGTGATGGCTTCAATCTCTTTGGTCTCTACACTGCAATTCATCAATCCGGTTTTTTATTTGGGGTGCAAAACTATAAAAACCTGAAAGGTGACCAAATCAATTGGTAATCAATTAATGATGGGTAAAATTCAGTTAAAATGAATGAGTTGCGGAGCTTTTCTTCCTCCGTTACTCAATCCAGATTGAAAGAAACTTCTCGGCTTTTGCAAAGTCACTTTCAAGGATGTGTATTTCAGCTTCGAAATAACCATCGAGAGGCGCCCGGAACTGGCTTTTGGTTTTCACATTGACGATTTTGTAATCAATGCCATGATCATTTAAAATGATCAGTTGCTTTTGAAAAAGATCTTTATCAAAGCAAGAACTGTGAAAGAAATAGTTCTTTTCCATGGCCTTTTTTGATGTTGGTTAATGGTAGATGTAAGTTAGGGATATTTTGAGGATGAATCGCTTTCTATAATGCGATTTGTTTTAGCAACACGATTTATTTTGCTGTATCGGAGGGCACTTCACCGTGCCGTAACTACAGAAAACACAGCAGTCGCCTGCTTTGGGTTTTAAAATCGTGTGGCACTGTTCACACTCGTAAAAATGTTGGCAAGAATCCAGTGGCATTTCCTCTTCTTTTTGATGTCCACATTTCGGGCAGGTAATGGTAGATTTGGTGATGATCATTGTTGTATTTTTTTCAATATGATTAAACGAAAGTACCAAGGTACCAAACCAATCAATTTGTTTTCAATCATTGTAAAACCTGGTTTTTGTATTTCATTGGACAAATCAATTTTTCGACACCCCAACGACAATCGGGGAAATTTCCAAATGAGTTTTTCAGCCAGGTTGGTCAAATAGCGGGCGATTTTGCCGTTTGGCTCAGTGGAGTGTGCAATTCCAAGTAATCCGTTTGGTTTGAGCACGCGTTTCATTTCCTGAACAGCATGTGCCGGATTTTCAAGCGGGCAGGTGCTGTAGGTTGAAAGCACCACGTCAAACGAATTGTCCGGGTAAGGAATTTCGTACATGTCACCTATTTGTGTCGTCACCCTTTCCGTGTATTTCTTGGAAGCGGCTTTAAATTCGGCTTTTTTCAGCATCTTTTTGCTGGCATCAAGAACAACCAGCTTTCCGTTGAGGCCTGATTTTTCCAGTGCTAAAAGCCCGGTTGTACCCGTTCCTCCCCCGGCATCCAAAATATAATCGCCGTTTTTCACGGTGTGTTTGACCAGGAACTTGCGTCCACGATTATCTAGGTTGAATGTTCCTACACGATGGAACCAGTCGTAATAACTGGATGTTTGGTTGTAAATCTGTTTGATATGTTCTTTATCCAGCGCTTTGATCATTTGATCAACGAAGTTATAAAAAAGTCAGTGAAAGCGCAGTAATTTCTAAAAACAGGAGGTCTCATGAGTTATTGGTTTTCGAAGGATTTCTTAGGAACAAGCTGGTTGCAGCTCCACCGTCTGTTTATTTCCGAATCATCCGGTAAATCATGGCTGTCAAAAATGCAAACAGAATCACAAGCACTAGCGGTAGGAAAAACTCGCCCAGGTTTTGTGTTTGGTGCATTCCGATCTCTATCAATTTATAATTTAAAAAGGAAAGCGAAAGAATAATAATCACTTTGAGCAGGCGTACAGTCCGTTTCCCAATGGCATACATTTTTTCTGCATGTTCATGTTTTTCTTTTTTGGGCGGATAGTTAAAGGCAAAAGAAAACTTGTTCATTAGGGTCATGCCAATGTATAGAACGATACCAATGATCGGTAATATCCATAGCAAGGCCCTGCCACCAAACAAATCAGCCTTGCCAAGTGAATTAAAATGCTTCGGAATATGGTCCGGTGGCAATTGTTTAAAGAAATAAATCGGTAATGCAATTAAGCTGATAATTCCAATGATACCAATAATCTCCAGCGCGTAATCTGTCTTTTTCAGTTTAAATTTAGAATTGATATTCTCCATACCAGGCAACTTTGGGTTCATACTCTCGTTCTCACTTCCAAAGGTTTGACCTGAGTCTTTAATGGTGGTGTTTTGGGTTTTAATCGCTTTTATAACAATTAACCTGTCGCTTTGATCAAGCCATTGTAATAATTCTTGCGGACAATGTAATGAATTCCTTGTCTCGTTGGCTTTTATGTCTGAAAAGTAGATGTTAATTTCTTTTTCTGTTAACATGAGCGGCCAATATTCAAAAAAACGAAGCTTTTTTGATCAAGAACGGGATTGAACTGTTAATGATTTTGGATGTTTAAACTCCTAAAATATTAAGAAAAACATGGACACTATATTCACACAAGTTAGGGAAGCACTGGGGAAACCTTATGATGATCTGGATTTTTTACTGAATTGTTTTCAGGAAGTATTACAAGAAAGCGGTCGGGAGGACATCGTTCCGTACATTCCCTGGATCAACCCGGATGCACAACCACCACAAGTTATTTTGTTGAGTAATGAATACATTCACATGTTGTCCATGTGTTTTCAGCTGCTGAACCTTATTGAGGTGAATGGAGCTGTACAAAGCCGGCGTGAGAAGGAAGAAGAAGACATGTCGAAGGTCAACGGATTGTGGTCGGCTAACTTTAAAATGCTTCGCGAGAAAGGGATTACTGCTGAACAGATTTTGGAAGTATTGCCGGATGTAATGGTGGAACCGGTGTTGACCGCACATCCAACTGAAGCAAAGCGTACCGTGGTGTTGCATGAATACCGTCGCTTGTACTTGTTGCTGGTGAAGCGTGAAAATAAAATGTACAC
>DATFMO010000044.1:0-6929 GCA_035266925.1 Sunxiuqinia sp.
AGTGTTGTTATCTTTATTCTTCTCGTCTAAATTACCTGTTATACGTAATGCTTCAGTTTCTAATTTCAACCAATCAAAATGATCCAATGATGCACTTTTAAGTTCCTGAAATTCACTTCCTTGTTCCGGCAAAAATAACTCAGCGAGCTTTTGGTACTGTACGTCCGGAAAAACATAATCAACTGGCACAACAGTGTACTGCCAGGTAATCTCGTTAGCAGGGATTGAAGGATCGTGATAATGCGTTCCTCCCCGCTTTATTTCAACATCCAATGGATAATCATAAACATACAATGTGGTATCCCCCGTTATCAGTCCTAATTCTTGCTCACTTTTAGGCCGAAACCGCACGTAATAGTGAGTTGGCTCAACCTTAATCGCCGATTTCAATTGTGCCTCTACATTTTCTAACGCTTTTTGCATGTTTTCAACAGAGTAAGGGTTTTCCAATTGTTCTCCAAGTACCATTTGACCTTCAGCAAAAACTACTTCGTCGTCCTTTTCGTCCTGTTGACTGATCTCACTCAAATCTTCAGGTGCAAGTTATTCTTTCTGGCAAGCATTAAAACAGCCAATTAATGCAAATGCCATCACGAAACCAATTAATTTTTTCAAACTTTTACTTTGATTTTGAGAAGAAAGTTCCAGCTCTCTTCTCGATTAATAACTAAATGCTTGAATAGCCTGGGGATTATATCTCAGGCTATTTTTTGTTCAAGATATAACTTCTTTTGAACAAAATAAACAACTATCGATAATTTATACTTATTTTAAATAGATATATCTCTTCACCCGTTATTAAAAGAAAAGCTCCGGCCTGTAAAGGGCCGGAGCTTTTCTTTTGTGCTATTTTTTTCATGTTATCCTGAACCCGTTCAGGAGCTTTAAGCGCTCAATATTCCGCGGGATGGAGATCCTGAAATAAATTCAGGATGGCGGATTAGCGAAGTATGGGAATCTACGCTTGTGCGTCTTCCTCTTCGCTATCTTCATCGCTGTTATAAACAACTTCCTCTTCGCCTGATTCTTCCTCAAAATCGCTGGCAACAGGTGGTTGAACTGGCGCCGGAACTTCTTCCTCAGGCTCAATCCGTTTCAAATGAGGCGGCAATGGTTGATTCACTTCATCCTTGAAATAAGGAAAAACATCCACTACTGTGCTCAGGCTCATGGCCGTGGTGTGGTAGGGCACCAAAATATAAGACAAGCCTTCTTCCAAACGTTGAAGCGCCTGCTTAAAATCATCAGCTGCTACCAAAAAGTAGTTGTTTATTTTCTTTTCCTTGCCGGCCTTTTCGTCAATGGTCACCAGGCCAATTTTTGCCTTAAACCAATACTCGCCATCCTCGTGAGGAAATATCTCAATGATGTTTGATTTTTTGATGTTGTCAATGTGAAACTCGCCCCCGCGAACCAATTGTTGCATCTGCTCAATCATTCGTGTTTCAGCATCGGTAAATGACACGGCATCAACCAGATAAGATTCCGAAACTTTACGCTCGCGACCATCCTGATCCACTTTCACATATTTCACTTTGCATTCAAACCAAGTCTGCATAATTCAATTTTTTAAATCCGGGTACAAAGATATTTTCTTCAAGCAGAAAGGAATGTCTTTTGGCAATTATTTTTTCACAAAATTTGTATGACAGCGGACATGGAGCATGGCGCAGAGAGCAAAGCCAGTAGGGTCACGGCATGCCGTGACCAGCTATTCACCACCTACATGTATCTTTGGGAAATTTGTTCTAAGAATTCGGGATTGGAATTTCGAATTTGTTTTTTCCAAAAAAACATTCTTTACAACATTTCCGTGTACGCTAACAGCTAAATACTTTATTAAAAATCTTAAAGTAACTATCTTGGGGAACCGAGTCTGACAATAATGGATTTGCATCATATACAAGCTTAAAAATTAGTCATTAAATACAACTGCTTATGCTTATAGGACTCTTAAAAGAAGGGGAACCGGAACGACGTGTTGCCCTGTTGCCCGAGATTGTATCCAGCCTGACGCAACGAAAAGTGGAGGTCTGTGTAGAACAGAGCGCCGGTGAAGCTGCTCATGCCAGTGATGCCGCGTACAAAGAGGTGGGCGCTACAATTGTTTCCCGCGACGAGTTATTGAAAAACGCCAGTCTGATCGTTGGAATTCAACCACCGGATGACAAGCTAGTCAAAAAGCTCGGCAAAGAGCAAATGTGGCTCAGTCAATACAATCCGTTATTGAACACAGAGCTGGTAAAAACCTTCGTTAAAAACGGGATTACTTCGTTCAGTATGGATGCCATTCCACGATCGACCCGGGGCCAGGCGATGGACGTATTGTCGTCGCAGGCTACCGTTGCCGGCTACAAAGCTGTGCTGGAAGCGGCTAGCCTCCTCCCCTCCTTTTTCCCCATGTTTATGACTGCGGCCGGTACCATTCGTCCAGCCACAGTGCTTGTTCTGGGAGCCGGTGTTGCAGGCTTGCAGGCCATTGCGATCGCCAAGAAACTGGGAGCACAAGTACAAGCCTTTGATGTTCGATCTGCTGTAAAAGAAGAAGTCATGAGTTTAGGTGCGAAATTCGTTGAAGTAGAAGGTGCCAAAGAAGACGCAGCAGCAGGAGGATACGCTGTTGAGCAAACCGAAGAGTTCAAACAAAAACAGCAACAAGCTATAAACGATCATGCAGCAAAAGCAAGCGTGGTGATTTGCACAGCTCAAATCCCGGGACGAAAAGCGCCATTGCTTGTTCCCAAAGAAGCGGTTGCCAAAATGAAACCGGGCTCGGTGATTATAGACCTCGCAGCGTCAACCGGCGGCAACTGCGAACTGACAAAAGACAACGAAACCATTGTAGAACATGGTGTGACCATCGTGGGACAGTCCAACTACCCAGCACTAATGCCGGTGGATGCCAGCAAAATGTTTGGTAAAAATATTCTCAACTTTCTGGAACTGCTGTTTGATGAAGAAGGCCAGTTCAGTCTGAATTTTGAAGATGATATCGTGAAAGGCACTTGCATCACTCACCAAGGTGAGGTCATCAATGAACGTGTTAAATCAGCCATTCAATCCTAAAAACAAACAACATGGAACAAGCATTAATTTATTTTTACACATACAAGGACGCGATTTTCATCATCGCCCTTTCCATCTTTTTGGGGATTGAAGTCATCTCCAATGTACCATCTGTCCTCCATACCCCGCTCATGTCGGGTGCCAATGCCATCAGTGGTGTCATCATCATCGGTGGTATTATCCTCGTTGGCCATGCCGATACCACTTCACTAAACGCTGAATTGATCATTGGTATTTTTGCAATCATTTTTGCGACCTTGAATGTGGCCGGTGGCTTTGTGGTCACCGATCGCATGTTGGAAATGTTTAAAAAGAAAAAAAAATAGGAGGACAGCATGGATCAAATACTTGGAACATTAAATGGAGTTAATTTTACCATGGGAGAAGCTGTCCTTGAACTGAGCTACCTGGTAGCTGCACTGCTGTTTGTAATCGGGTTGAAATTTATGAGTCATCCTTTAACGGCCCGAAAAGGAAACTTTTATGCCGCCGCAGGTATGTTGCTTGCGATGATCACCACACTTCTGCTCCATAAAAACGAAAACGGTACCGGAATACAAATGACCAATGTGATGATCATATTGGCTGCTATCGGCGTTGGAACGGTTGTTGGCTGGATTATGGCCCGCAGGGTGAAAATGACTGCCATGCCACAAATGGTTTCGTTTTATAACGCGACTGGGGGACTTGCCTCCGCGTTGGTTGCTTTACTGGAGTTTCCCAATGCCGATATGCACAATTGGGGCTCGGTTTTAGTGACCTTGCTTGGCTTGGTCATCGGGAGCATCGCTTTCAGCGGAAGTATGATCGCCTACGGAAAACTGGACGGAAAAGTCAAGGATATCCGGGCAGGATACATGACCTACGTAAACTTGTTTCTGCTCCTTATAACAATTGTGCTAGCTGCTTACATTTTGATTACCGGTCAAACTCCCGGAGAAATGGAATGGGCCGTTTACCTGCTGTTTGGCATCTCCCTGCTCTACGGCGTCCTGTTTGTGATGCCAATTGGTGGAGCTGACATGCCCGTCGTGATTTCACTCTTGAACAGTTTCACAGGGATTGCTGCTGCCATGGCTGGTTTTATCTACGGCAACGAAGCGATGATCCTGGGAGGTATCCTTGTAGGAGCTGCCGGTACAATTTTGACGGTGCTAATGTGCCGCGCCATGAACCGCTCGCTGTTAAATGTGATTATCGGCGCATTTGGTGGCAGTAGCGCAGCTGCAGAAGGCGAACTGGGAACCATGAAAGAAATTAGCTTGAGTGACGCTTCTGTCCTGCTTAGCTATTCTAAAAGTGTGGTGATTATTCCCGGATATGGTTTGGCTGTTGCCCAGGCTCAGCACATTTGCCACGAGCTGGATGAACTGCTGTCGTCAAAAGGCGTAAATGTACGCTATGCTATTCACCCAGTGGCAGGGCGGATGCCGGGGCATATGAACGTTTTGCTGGCCGAAGCCGATGTTCCTTATGAAAAGCTTGTTGAAATGACCGATATCAATCCGGATATGCCAAACACAGATGTTGCGGTTGTCATTGGCGCCAACGACGTAGTCAATCCCGCTGCCAACGACGAGCCGGGAAGTCCGATTGCCGGCATGCCAATTATCCATGCCTATGAAGCTAAAAATATCATTGTGATGAAGCGCGGACGTGGAAAAGGTTATGCTGGCATTGAAAACAAACTTTTCTTTGGAGAAAAAACCCGGTTGCTGTTTGGCAATGCAAAGGACTCGCTCCAGAAATTAGTGAACGAAATTAAGAGCTTATAAAATTGTCACCAATCGTGACGATCGAAAAATGGCATCCAGCAAAGGGTGCCATTTTTGGTTTCGAATATTGTGGAAATTGATAGTTTACAAGAGATTGAATTATTCATCACCTAAAAACAAATTTCAATGATGCATGGTTATAAAATGAACAGCCAAGAAAACAAGCCATGAATTTATTCAGCGAACTGACAGATCCGACCATTAATATTCTTCCCCGGGACGGGATCGTAAACTATTTTGGCCCACTTCTGCCTCTAAATGAAGCGACCGATTATTACAAAAAACTGATGTCGACGATTGCATGGAAAAATGACGAAGTCATACTGTATGGGAAACGAATTATCACCAAACGTGAGGTAGCCTGGTATGGCGATCGTGATTTCAGCTACACCTATTCAAACATTAGTCGCCCTGCCTTACCATGGACAAAAGAACTATTGGAATTGAAGGTATTAGTCGAAAAAAAGTTGAATGAAAGCTTCAATTCTTGCCTGCTTAATTTGTATCATTCCGGCGAAGAGGGCATGTCATGGCACAGCGATGATGAAAAAGAACTGGTTCCTCACGGATCAATAGCTTCGTTGAGCTTTGGCGCCGAACGTAAATTCAGCTTCAAACACAAGCAAACGAAACAGGAAGTTGAGCAAGTCCTGGAACATGGCAGTTTACTGGTGATGAAAGCCAAAACACAAATCCACTGGCTTCATAGCCTGCGCAAAACGAAAAAAGTGCGTGAACCAAGAATCAATTTGACATTTCGAAAATTTGTCGAGTAAAAACCAATCCAGTTATGAATGTCATCAAACAAACTAATCTTCTTGTTTCCTTTCTGCTCGAACTGGTATTGATCGTTCTATTCAGCTATTGGGGCTATCAGCTCGGAGATTCGATTTTAACGAACTATTTATTTGCCCTCCTTCTGCCTGGGTTTTTAATTGCCATTTGGGGACTTTGGGTAGCACCAAAGTCAAAACGGCGACTGAAGAATCCTTTTCGAACCATTTCCAAATTATTACTTTTCTCACTGGGCGTTCTTATTTGCTTTCATACGGAGCATCCTGTTTGGGGCTTCATTTATGGAAGCATTATTTTATTGAATGTATGCTTGGCAAAACTGTTTAAACAAGACTACTAAATTAATCTGGCGCCAATATTTTTTTGGTCTCGAAATTCAATTCAAAAAAAATGTCCGGTAGTTTTACCTACCGAACATCTTTACCTTAATGAACTATTTTATGATGAAAAGTTATTCTCTTCATTCGTGTCCTCCTGCTGATTCGTATGCCTTTCTGGTCTTCAGGAAATCAACAAGATCATCCAGCTCTTGTTTTGTCAATACGCCTCCAAAAGCCGGCATTTCAGGACCTCCGTTAACGATTTTCAGCGTCAGTTGATCACCATTTAATCGACCACCAACATTGGTCAGGTCTGGTCCCCGAATCCCCCCATCACCTGAAATCATGTGACAATTGATACATGCTTTCTTATAAAAAAGAGTTGCCCCCTGTTGAGCTTGTGGACTAACATCTCCGATTACCTGTTCAGACAAAGGCTTTGCTTCGAAATTAGGCGACCACGGTGCTTCCACTCCCAAATACCAGAATGAACCAATCATCGTGACAATGGCTAATGTGATACCAATTACCCAAGGGCGTCTGAATGGACTCCGTTCACCGGTATTGAAGAATATCGGCAAGAAAACCAACAAGAAAACCCCGATGGCTGGTAGAATCACAATCGCGTAATCTTCAATCGCACGTGGCATTTTAGCAAACAAGGCAAAGATCCAAAGTAGGTACCAGTCAGGACGTGGGTTGGTTTGAATATCTGTGGGATCTGGCGGTCTTCCAATTTCCGGCGATCCAACAACGACAGATAAAATCAAGATGATCGCAACAACCAGCAGACCGAAAGCCATATCGCGCCAGGCTGCGTTTGGCCAAAATGGAACACCTTCTTTTTCCAGCATATCGTGATACCACTTGCGGTAGGTCTCACGCTTTACAAGACGTCCTGCTTTGGGTGGCTCAGAAATTCCGTTACGGAATACCAGGTAAAGGTGTAAGCCTAACAGTCCAAAAATAAAGC
>DATFMO010000045.1:0-6560 GCA_035266925.1 Sunxiuqinia sp.
AAACATGGATGGATAAGATGGTTGGAACTGCAATAAACGGTATAATGTAATAGGAAATCCGCTGTTTTAAATCTTTGTTGATCAATGAAATGCTTTTTTCTAACCATTCTTTTAGCGAAAACCCGGATTGTTTTTTCCGAAATGTATTTAAACTGAACAACTCGGATACCAAAGCGACGAGTGTGACAATTCCAATGGAAAGGTTATTTATCCGGTAATAAACATCATCCCAGCGGTTGATCACAGTTAGTATTAAAAATGTAATGAACCCAATGGTGATCAATAGGGTTGCAAATGTGGAGATGTAAAACCGGGACATGATCCTTCGTGTTTTTGATTCCAGTATTTTTTCAAGTTCAATCCTTGACTTCGGTTCGAAATTTGAATCCACATTCTTCCATATTTTTTGTAATTCGTCATTTTCCATAATCTTGGTCTTTAAGGTGCTGTTTTAATTGCTTTTTTGCCCGGTTGATTCGTACCCCCACGTTTGATTTTGAAAGTCCGATGATTTCTGCTATTTCGTCGTAGCTCTTTTCTTCCAGGTAAAGTAGCATGATCGATTTGTCGATTTCATCCAGTTGATGGATCGCGTTCAATAGGATTTGGAGTGATTCATTCGCGACTATTTCATCCAGAACGGAGGATTTTTCAGGGAGTTCAGGAAGGGCTTCACGGTACTCGATCCTCGATGTTTTTTTAATTCAAATTAGAAATCCACGTTCTCTGAACGTGGTCAGAGACGTTCTACGGGTTTGCCTGTTGATCGACCCATCCTTATCTTTTCAAAGTTGTCCCCACAACAAAGAAAGGATAAAAGAAGATGAGTCGATTCAAAAAATTATCGGATGCGATCTGGCACTGCATGTACCATATCGTTTGGACACCTAAATATAGGTATAGGATATTGAAAGGAGAAATCAAAGTTGAAGTGGAGCATTGCATCAAGGCTTTTTCGGAGCAGAAAGGATGTATCATAGAAGAATTGAACGTTCAGGAAGATCACGTACATCTAGTGTTGCTTATTCCTCCGAAGGTCTCTGTTTCGAATATGGTTGGGATTTTGAAAGGCCGGACAGCCATTCGGTTGTTCAACAAATATAAGAGTTTGAAGAACCGCCCCTATTGGGGCAATCATTTCTGGTCAAAAGGCTACTGTGTCGATACAGTTGGATTGGATGCCGAAATGATCAAAAGGTACGTGAAGTATCAAGAAAATAAAGATAAACGAGAAGAAGATAAATAATCATTAACCTGTGGGGACAACAACTTTTACCTTCTTTGAGGGTAAAAGCAAATTACCCCTTCGAGGGGTTATCTCAAAGCCACATCCTTTGGGTGTGGATTTTTACTCGAAATATAATTTGTGTAATCACCCACAATTCAATGGATGGCTGAAGCTACCTTGGGGATTTTTTTTGGTGAAAGAAAATCTGTTTTTTATTCTAACAGGGTAGAGTCAATTTTATCACAGAATTATCGATTCTGCGATTTATAAAAATTTATGTTATTAAGTGTTATTTTTTGATAAATTATCAGAAGTTCAATAAAGATGATCTAAATGGGGATTCAAATTTATCTGCTACGTAATTGTCAACTGGGTATGGAGCTCTTAAAACGTACCAACCGGGGACTTTTTTCGGTCAATGTTAATGCCCATTCTCGGATTCGTCAAAAAGTCGTATTCTTATTTATAACTTATTCTTATTCAAACTCTATTTTTGTAATTAACCATCCGGGAAGGAAGATGCTGGTAACAGGATTAGAGTGACACCGGATAGCTAATTTAATTAAATCAATCATAAATGAGTCGAAAACATACCTTGTCGGGTGGAATAAGTTTATTGTTATTTGTGTTGTTGGGAGTAGGAAGTATCGACGCACAAACGCTCAAGCTGCGTTTTGATCCCGGGACGAATGATTTAAACTCAAACACCGTGGCTGACGCTTCAGGAAATGGCCATGATGGAGCATTGCTGAATGGCGCACAAATTGCCTCGTTTGACAACACAAAAGTCATCGATTTGGGGGCAACCAATGGCTACATTGACCTGGGCCCGGATTTTGGAAATGCGGTCAGTGAGCTGAACGATTATTCTGTTTATTGTAAACTTTATATTCCCACGACGTCCAGAATCACCGGTTATGGGAATTTTGTCTGGACTTTCTCCAATTCAAACAACATTGCGACAGATTCGAATGGCTGTCTCTTTTTTAGCGCCAATATATGTCGATATGCCATTTCTCCCACCAAATGGGATGAAGAATCCGGTGTTCAAACCGGATCAGCGCTTCAGAAGGGGAGTTGGCAAACCGTGACCTATGTACAAAAAAATGGAACAGGCTACCTCTACCTGAACGGTGTTTTAGCTGCGAGTGGAGCAATTGCCATGACACCGTCCCAGCTTGGCAAAACAGCCTATAATTACTTGGGGCGTTCGTGTTATTCCGGCGATGACTATTTGGCAAATGCCAAGTTTGCTGACTTCCGGGTTTACGATGGAGCGCTAAGTGTCGGTCAGGTAGAGCATTTATCGGGGATGAAAAGTAGTTCAGTATCAGCTGATTTGATGGCTGGTTTCAATTTTGATTCAACTTCCGATAGTCAGGGAAATTACACCGGATCACTCCGAAACGGAGCTGAATTGGTGAAGCATGGGGACCAGTCGGTATTGAGCCTGGGCAGTCAGGATGGGTATTTCGATTTTAGTCCTTCTTTTGGAAACTTAATTTCAACCCTGGACAGTTTCTCAATTTCGACCAATCTATACATTCCGGAAAGTTCAGATATCAGACAGGCCGGGAATTTTATCTGGACATTCGCGAATTCGGATGATATGTTATCGGCGAAAAATGGGAATATGTTTCTCACAGCAACCAACACAAGATACGCAATCTCAAAAACCGGCTATCAGTCTGAATCGACAGTCAATGCCCAAACACCGATGATTAAGGGGCGGTGGGTTAATGTTACTTACAGCCAGTTAGACCAAAAAGGTTATCTATTTGTTGATGGTGAATTAAAAGCTTCGGGCGACATTTCGATTGCTCCGAAGACGCTGGGATCAACCTCTTACAATTATCTGGGACGCTCTTGTTACAATGCCGATAATTACCTGGAAAATGCCATGTACAGTGGCTTTTGGTTGTACCAGGGAGCCATTGATAAAGCAGAAATTGGTCGGTTGAGCGCGGGACTTGACGGACTGAACCAAACACTTGACAGCGCTGTAGTTGCTGACGCTCTGGATGGCGTGACGATTCCAACCCAAGATTCTATTCGATCTAAAATACCATTGCCAAATACCACCGGAGATGGCATTTCAATAGCTTGGGCGAGCTCGAACGAATCTGTGGTCACTGCAGATGGTACGATCTACAGGCCTGCATATGGGCAGGAGGCTGTGAAAGTTACCTTGACAGCGACCTTGACGAAAAATAACTATTCAGCTTCAAAAGACATTGAAATAACCGTGCTTCCAGCATATTCGGATGACGAAAGTACGACGATTGACCTTTCGAAACTGGCGATTGGCGGGAATACTTCGAATGCACGATCACAGTTGAATTTGCCCTATCAAACGACTGAGGGTTCCCGAATCACGTGGTCGTCTGATGCTTCTGACTGGATCAATTCGGTTGGACGTATTCTGAAGTTATCTCCGACAGGACAAGGCAAAAAGCAAATCACTCTGACGGCGACTGCTACCAAGGGAGATGTGACGAAAACGAAAGACTTTACCATTTATATTGCTGAAAAAGAAGACCGGGCAGCCTACTTGTTTGCCTACTTCACCGGAAATGCGCCATCAGAGGAGCAGATTCATTTCGCGCTCAGCAATGATGGTTTCAACTATATCCCATTGAACAATGGAAATGCGGTAATTAACTCAGCCGATATTGCCTTGAAAAAGTCAGTTCGTGATCCTCATATTTTGCGTTGCGAAGATGGAAAAACATTTTACATGGTGGCCACCGACATGCGTTCCAGTGAGGGCTGGAGTAGCAACCGGGGAATTGTTATGCTGAAATCGACTGACCTGGTTCATTGGACCAGCGCGACGGTAAATTTTCCAACTAAATGGGCTGACCAATGGGGAAATGTCATTCGGGTGTGGGCGCCACAAACCATATTCGACCCGGCGGCCGGGAAATACATGGTGTATTTTTCATTGTTGACAAGTGACGGGAAAGTACCATACGACAAAATATTCTATTGCTATGCCAATGCTGATTTTACTGATTTAGAAGGGGAACCACGGTTCCTTTTCGATCGTGGATCGGCAACAATTGATGGCGATATTGTATTTAGCGGCGCTGACAACAGGTATCATCTGTTCTTCAAAAATGAAGGTGTGGGCGGAATTAGCGAGGTGACTTCAAAAACGTTGACCCCGCAAAATGGGCTGCCAGGTGGATCTCAGTGGAGTGTGCCGTTGGATAATGTGGATCAAACGGACGAGGCTGTTGAAGGAGCAGGCGTTTTTAGACTGATCAACAAGGATGAATGGGTATTGATGTATGATTGCTACGGAGCAGGACACTACCAGTTTTGCAAGTCGCCGGAGCTAAAATCGTTCAACTATGTGATGAACAACTACAATATGAATGCACGTCATGGTACAACGATTTCGATTACGAAAGAAGAGGAGGCGAGGTTGATCAAAGCATTTCCGTCGACCGCTCTGGATAAAT
The DNA here is from genome assembly GCA_035266925.1 of Sunxiuqinia sp. GTDB lineage: Bacteria > Bacteroidota > Bacteroidia > Bacteroidales > Prolixibacteraceae > Sunxiuqinia. Next base: position 4,696 of record DATFMO010000045.1, read on the forward strand.
TATTAATTGGAGCACGCAACAACAATATTCGGGATGAAGGAATCAAAATTGACGAGGCAACTAAAAAACTAAGTATTCCGGTTTTGTATGGCGCTGATTTATCGTCATTCGATCCTGAATTTTATGCCACTCCAGGAGCAGTGATTAGCCCTGAAGGCGCACAGGACTTTTCAACTGGTCCGGTGTCTTATTCATTCACATTGAATAACCAAACAACGACCTTTGAAGTAAGTGCTGAAATACAAGCGAACCCTGTCATTACCGGTTTTCACGCGGATCCGGAAGTGTTGTATTCGAAGAAAACAGGCTTGTTTTACATCTATCCAACAACGGATGGGTACCCCGGGTGGGGCGGCTATTCGTTTGATGTTTTCTCATCCCCTGATTTGGTCAACTGGACGAATGAAGGAACGATCTTGGATTTGAGTACCAACCAGGTATCGTGGGCAACAGGAAATGCCTGGGCTCCCTGTATCGAAGAAAAAGAAGTCGCTGATAACCAGTATCGCTATTATTTCTATTTCAGTGGTGAAAGTGGCAGTGGTAAAAAAATTGGAGTCGCTGTTTCTGATTCGCCAACCGGTCCGTTTGTTGATTCTGGTCAGCCAATGATTAGCTCCAATCCAAGTGGAGTAGGAGGCCAAATTATCGATGGTGATGTTTTTACCGATCCTGTTTCAGACAAGAGCTATTTTTACTGGGGAAATGGCTATATGGCCGTTGCAGAACTAAATGATAACATGACCTCAATTAAGGATGGTACCACCAAGATCCTTACACCGCATGGTGGATCGTTGAGCACCTATGCTTACCGCGAAGGTTCGTATGTTTTTTATCGAAAGGGAACCTACTATTTCATGTGGTCAGTCGACGACACAGGCTCTCCAAACTATCATGTGGCCTATGGCACCTCAGATTCACCAACAGGGCCAATTCACGTGGCTGGCAATCCAATTGTGACGATGCAGGATCCTGCCAATGGTATATACGGCCCCGGACATAATTCCATCCTGCAAATTCCCGGCAAAGACGAATGGTACATCGTTTATCACCGCATTAACAAAAACTACCTGAATAATGGCCCCGGCTATCATCGCGAGGTTTGTATTGACCGGCTTCAATTTAACGACGACGGAACCATACAAACTATAGTGCCTACCAATCGTGGAATCGAGCCGGTAAACGTGAAAAGTGGTACTAGTACGGGCACGTCGGAGCTTATTTTTAAACCGGAGGCTCATCATGGAAAGGTTGTCAAATCGGAATATTACAACCTTGCTGGGCAGCAGGTTTCACTGAATAAAATTCGTGCTCCGGGTATCGGTGGTGTTTTTATCGTTGTCAACCATTTTCAGGATGGGAGCATCGAGTCTAAAAAAATCGTTTTACTCCAAGGCCGCTAAATTCACCACTTTCTGAGACCTTCGTTATTCCACCTCCGACCTATTTTTTGTGTTATCCCCGCTTTTTTAAATTTTCTATTCGATCCTGTATTGGGCAATAATAAAGGCCCTCAAAAATGAGAGCCTTGATATCTTGAATTTCTTCAGTTTCTTAGAATCTTTTTTCCTTGATTCTTGCTTTCTTACCGGTACGTTCACGTTGGTAGAAGATGCGGCTACGACGCACACTACCTGTTTTGTTGATCACGATTCCTTCGATAAAAGGAGAAGTCATTGGGAAGATACGTTCAACACCAGTGTTTCCTGACATTTTACGTACGGTAAATGTTTTGTTCGTTCCTGCACCTTTCACCTGAATCACTACGCCACGGAAATCCTGGACACGCTCCTTGTTTCCCTCTTTAATTTTGTAATGAACAGTGATGGTGTCTCCAGCGCTAAATTTTGGAAGGTTATTTTCAA
>DATFMO010000046.1:0-3664 GCA_035266925.1 Sunxiuqinia sp.
GAATCGCTTTGAATGAATCGTCACTGATGTACCCGGTGAAATCCATCAGTGGAGTGATTGGCATTGGAAAAGAAGTTGCTTATCACGATTACCAGTGCCGGCTTTGCAAACTTGAGAACTGCGTTTATCGAACAACCTCAATGCAGGAGTGAATATCGGTCCACAAGCTTGCCAGCAGCATGATTTATTTTACAGGAACCTGACGTTTGAATTCCATCTCCAGTGAAATGAATGTTTCCGTGCGGGCAATTCCTTCAACTTCCTGCAATTCTTCGTCAATAATGCGTTTTAAATGGTTGTTGGTTTTCGTCTGAATTTTGACAAAAATCGCATACGACCCCGTGGTGTAATGACATTCAACAATCTCGGGGATACTTTTCAAGGCCTCTACAACTTGTTTGTGGTACTTGGCTTTTTCTAAAAACAAGCCCATGTAAGCACAGGTGTTATAACCCAACTTAGCTGGATTGACAATAAATTCGCTTCCCGAAACAACACCGAGGTTCAGTAAACGCTGAACACGTTGATGAATGGCAGCTCCTGAGACACCACATTCACGTGCTACTTCCAAAAAAGGGATTCTTGCATTCTTGGTGATCAGTTGGAGGATTTTTTCATCCAACTGATCAATTTGAGGGACCGGGTCAGTATATTCCTGATTCATTTTTTTTAGTTTTTTGCAACTTCTAAATTAAAACTTAAAGATATAAAAAAACAACAATTATTAAATAATTCTATTGTATAGAACCTTATTTGTAATGATTTGAAAGTAAATCTAAATAATTGGTATTTTTTACATCACGAAAAAATCCGGCCAAAAATAATCTAATTTTTCAATATTCTCAATGAGTAAATCCCAATTGAATAAAAATTAGTTTGCTTTTGCAGCACTTTTCTGCCCGGTACTTTGAAGACTCAGGAAATCAGTTAAATCATGACCACTTGGATTTTGGAAAACCCGCAACTCAAATTCAGGTAGAATAGCCAGGATATGATCCATGATATCAGCTTGTATGGCCTCATATTTTCCCCATTCCTGGTTGGTGCTGAACACGTAGAATTCAAGGGGAAGACCTTTTTCTGAAGGTTGCAGGTGGCGAATCAAAAAGGTCATGTTCTGATTGATCATGGGATGTTGGTGCAAATAGTTTTCCAGGTATCGGCGGAAAATTCCCAGGTTTGTTTGCCGGCGCCCATTGAAAATATCACCTTCCTGAACGTTTAACTTTTTATTGTGGTCGGCAATTTCTTTCTCGCGTTCATCCAGGTAATCTTTCAACAAGTAAAAATGACTGAGTTTTTCCATCAGCGCTTTGTCGCAAAAACGAACACTTTTCATATCAATATTGATGGAGCGTTTGATACGTCGACCCCCTGACTGTTCCATGCCAATCCAATTGACAAATGAACCTGATACCAGATCATAAGTTGGAATGGTGCTGATGGTTTTGTCCCAGTTTTGCACTTTCACGGTGTTCAGGCTGATGTCAATCACAGTTCCGTCGGCATTGTGGCTGGGCATGGCAATCCAGTCGCCCGGTTTCAGCATCTTGTTGGCAGAAAGTTGGATACTGGCTACCAGGCTCAGGATCGTATCTTTGAACACCAAAAGTAAAACTGCCGCAACAGCGCCCAAGCCGGTCACTAGGTATAATGGAGATTTTTCAATCAAAACAGAAATGGCAAAAATGACCCCGACACAAATGATCAGAATTTGCACCAACTGGATGTATCCTTTGATGGGACGTGTGGCTGCATAGGGGGTCGTTTGGTAAATGTCGTTGGCCGCATTCCCCAACCGAACAGCAACTAACGTGAAGATACCAACAAAGTAAAGTCTGGAGAATCCCAGTAGCAGGTTTGCAATAACCTCATTTTCTGAAAAATTATACGAATAGTAAAAAAGCAAGGCCGAAGAGAGGTGAGCGAGGGCGCTGAATACTTTGCGATCGAGGAGGAAGTCGTCCCACTGGGTTTTTGTTTTTCGCACAAACTGGTGAATGATCTGGGCCAATACCTTTTTCGTTATAAAATGGACGAGCCAGGCTAATAGAAACAATGCAACTAATGTGGCGCCGATGGCAATCGCATGCGATGTGGACGTTGAGACATCAATATCCTTTAAAATATTATCGAAAAGTCCTAGGAGGTATTTCATATGATATCAATCAGTTGATTTTATTTATTTGTTCGTAATTTTAAATGCTAAATTTAATGAATTTGCTATGATTAGAAAATGGAGATTGATCAGCTTGTTGATGCTGGTTCTCCCCCAATTGGTAATTGCCCAGGTAAATTTCTCAGACTATTTCAAAAACAACACCTTACGGATTGATTATTTATTAAACGGGACCGACAGCACAGCAGGGGTCATCGTTAAGCAAATGAAACAGGAACCATACTACGGAGGTTCACACACCAACCTTGTTGATCCATACAATATGGGAACCTATCGTTACCAGGTGTTTGATCAGAAAACAGGAACTTTGTTGTTTAGCCAGGGATTTTGCCCGCTGTTCCAAGAGTGGCAGACGACTGAAGAAGCAAAAACGCAAAAAGGCAGTTTTTACCAGGTTGCGATTCTTCCATTTCCTAAAAAAGACATTCGATTTGTGATTGATCAGCGTAATTGGGACGGCAAGTTTGAGCCAATTTTTTCCATAAATATTAATTCTGAAAATTATTTCATCCGCAATGAGGCGGTGTCCAAACATAAAGTGATTAAGCTTGAAGACAACGGGAAACCGGCCAATAAAGTGGATGTGGTATTTTTACCAGAAGGCTACACAGCCGGCGAAATGGGAAAATTTCTTGATGATACCAAACGCTTGTGCAAGGCACTTTTTGATGTGAACCCATTCAAAAAGCATAAGAAAGATTTCAACCTGTATGCAGTAGAAGTGCCATCACAGGAGTCGGGGAGCGATGTTCCCGGGGAACACATTTACAAAAACACAGCATTTAATTCCACCTTTTACACCTTTGATACACCGCGCTATCTAACGTCACAGGATATGAAAAGCATTCATGATGCGGCAGCAGATGTGCCGTATGACCAGGTTTACCTGCTGGTCAATACCGACCGGTATGGAGGTGGCGGATTTTACAATTTTATCTGCGTGAGTTCGGTAGACAACGAGCTTTCGGATAATGTATTTATTCATGAGTTTGGCCATTCGTTTGCTGGTTTGGCTGACGAATATTACACGTCTGACGTAGCGTACAGCGATTACTACAACTTGACGGTTGAGCCGTGGGAACCCAACATCACCACCCTGGTTGATTTTAAATCGAAATGGGCCGATTTAGTGGCCAAAGATACGCCGATACCAACACCCCGAATTCCAAAATACAGTAAAGTTGTTGGTGTGTTTGAAGGTGGCGGATACGTTGATAAAGGAATTTACAGCCCCATGGAGGATTGCCGGATGAAAAGTAATGTGCCAGATGCCTTTTGCCCGGTCTGTCAACGAGCTATTGAACGGGCGATTGAGTGGGATTGTAAGTAGTATCTGGGGGCAATGATCATTCTAAAAAGAGAGACAAAATGAACAACGGCCTGTAGTAAAAAACATGTGTGAGATTTTTAGATTGTGAGAAAGTTTCAGCTGGTTCAATGATCAACATTTAGAATCGAGTATCAAGCATCGAAAATCACTATTTT
>DATFMO010000047.1:0-7528 GCA_035266925.1 Sunxiuqinia sp.
ACCACAGAGACAGCATTGTCCATGCCGCAGGCCACGTAAAGTGTTTGGCCGTTGCTTGAAATTCCCAAGCCATTTGGCGAATCACCGAAATAGGAGTTCTTATCAGGCGCCAGGCGAACGGGAATCGTTTCCGCAACTTCATCGTTTTTTATGTTGATGACAGAGACGGCATCGCTGTTGGCATTGGCGACATAAACAAATTGCTGGTCGGGTGAGCAAATGATATCATTGGGGTGCAAACCGACTTTGATTTCGTTTAGTTGATCTCCGGTCTTTGGATCGAAAACAGAAACAGTTCCTTCGCGGGTGGCACCGGTTTTTTCATCGACCTTGGCACTGCCCAATGGAACACCAGCCACGTTGGTGTCATTTTTATCAGGGACAGATCCCGCCCAGTTGGTGACGTACAATTTGCCTTTTGCCATTGCAATTCCGTATGGAGCCACTCCGGTTGGTTTTGACCAAATGGTTTTTCCGGTAGCAATATCCAGCTTTTCAAGTGTGTTATTTCCGTTTAAAACCACATAAAGGACCGGTCTTCCATTTTCTTCATTGACCAAAACTTCATTTGGCAAAGCTGTTTTTGCAGGTGCTTGCGCCGGTAACGCAAAAGTCTTTTCAATTTTGGCTTTACGTCCGTTCCAGCTGGCCTGAACGACGTACGATTTGCCGGATGAATTGGAGACGCTCCAGTACAATTCATAGTTTTCACCTTGTTTCCTCCATTGGATTCCCGAAAAGGTGCCCATCACATTTTCGGTTTTGAAATGACTTTTCAAGGGCAGGTTTTCGACAATTTTTTTGTCGGTCGGCGAAACGATCACCAAGGCGTAACGGCCTTCAACGGCAATCCACTTTCCATCGGGCGACGAGGCACAATCCAGCGCATGGTTTTCCAGTTGCCTGTCGCCAAAATAAATCTGCTCCCCTGCGGGTTTTACCCAACGATTGAATGGCATGATTACGGGAGATTCGCTGCTGTTCAGCGTTTGTGTTTCATAGGAACTGGTATATTTCTTTTGAATTCTTTTGTTTTGAGCCTGAACAGCAAAGGCCATCACCAGCATCAATAGGGAGTAAAGAGCACGAGAAAAGTATTTCATTTTGATTCTTTATTTAATGCGAAATTGCAACGAATTTGCAGCGGCATTTTGTTTTTCATACGAAATTAAATCATTTCAATTAATTCGGAATCACAAAATTGTTAATAATTGGTCACAACTGAAGGTGGTGAGAGATTATGCTTTTTTTTGACGACCAAAGCGGGTGCAACCTAGCGGATGTTCCAGATTTTGTGTTGTTGGATGGAAAGCTGCCATCCTGGGTTTTGTTTGATGTACTCGATGCAGTTGTTCAGGATCTCGCCGTCCATCTTCATGCGGTCTTTTTCTTCACCCAGAAAAACAGGACTTAAATAATAGTGGGATGCTGTGGGCAGGTCGGCAATGTCATATTCCGGCGATTCGTGGAAGATGCATTTCATTTCCGATACGCCGTTCGGGAAATTCAACTTCAATTGTTCGGCAGTGACCTGCTTGGGGGAGCAGGTGACAAAGTCGAGGTTGCGGGGAACAGGTTTTGTCCCATTGGTTTCAATGGCCTGATAATAACCATGGTGTTTGAAAAATCCAACAATTTCATCTGAGAGCTGAAGGGCCGGCTCGCCTCCCGTCCAAATGATATTTTTGCATGGGTATTGGCTGATTTCTTTCAGAAGTTGATTGAGCGTATAGTATTCACCCGACTCAAATTCGGTATCGCAAAACCAACAGTTCAAGTTGCATTTGGACAGCCGGATGAACACATTGGGCGATCCGGCGCGAGCGCCTTCACCTTGGAGCGAGTAGAAAATTTCGTTAACAAGTAAACTCACAGACATTTCCTTCGCTTTCCTGTATCACAACTTTAGAACACCAATACCGTTTGCCTTCTTGTCGAAAGCCAATTTGCTCAGCTACCCAGTACGCAATATTTTCAACCGTAGGATCAGGAATAATATCATTCAGATGTTTGTGGTCGAGACACAGAAAAACTTTTTCTTTTAGTACGTTGAAATCAATCACCATATTGTTTTCAAGTTCGTTGCAGTTCACACAAATATCAATCAGCCAATTGTGTCCGTGCAGCCCGTTGCATTTACTTTCATACGGCAGGTTTAACTGATGGCTTGCCGACACTTCAAACCGTTTTTTAATCATCCACTCCATACTTCTCTATTTCTGAATTTTTTTGAAAACGCTCAATTCATAAGGGTTGTTTTTTTTAGTTTGAATTTCAATACCAATGGATTAAGCCGGTGCAAACTTACCTTTTTTTCATCGAAATTGACACCGAAAACAGATGATGATATCTTTATTAATGATTTCATTTGATTGAAACGAAAACCTCTGAATAAGATTTACGTTGTAGATGATTAATGATGTACTTTTCGCGTATCGAATGATTATAAGAATACTTTAAATCATCTTTCCACGTTGTCGAAATTTGATGGGGTGTTTGGAATTTTAGTTTATTTCGCGATTCACAATAACAAGCACAACAGATATGGGAAAATCCATTGAAGAACGGATTAACGAACTCTGCCGAATACTATTGGAAATTGGAGCGCTGCTGATGTCGTCAGGAGCTAACACAGCGCGGATTCGGACGACGATTATGCGGATTGCCAATGCGTACGGATTCAATGCCGAATTGCTGATTACACATCGGGCATTGATGCTGACTTTATATGACGAAGACAAAGATCATTTTTTCAGTCGGTTGAAACGGACATCGCCGCACGGGGCTAATTTTAAGATGGTGAGTGGAATTAGCCGGATGAGCTGGCGCATTGTAGAGGAAAAATGGAACCTGGCGCAGGTGCAGGAGGAAATTAACCGTTTGAAATCGGTGCCACATTATAATCGGTTGGTCATCTTGTCGCTTGTGGCTTTAGCCGATGCCTCGTTCTGTCGATTGTTTGGTGGTGGCCACATCGAAATGATCGTTGCCTTCGTGGCGACTTTTGCTGGTTTGTTTGTTCGGCAGGAAGTGGTGAAAAAGGGGTTCAACCCGTATTTGTGTATTTTCTTTGCGTCATTGACTTCTTCATTAATTTCCGGCTTGTCTGTTTACCTGCATTGGGGAGCTAATCCTGAATATGCTTTTGCAACTTCGGTCTTGTATCTTATTCCCGGAATTCCGCTGATCAACTCCATGTCGGATCTATTGGATGGAAACATTATGAACGGCATTGTACGCGGGGTGAACGGATTGATCATTGCCTTTTCCATATCACTTGGTTTGTTAGGCGCTATTTTGCTTTATAATATTTAATCGGCTTGTTGAAACGAAAAAAATTGAACGATGGAACTACTCGCTTTTTTTGAAAAATGGATATGGTTTGGCGCTGCTGCTGTCGGTTTTGCCATTTTATTCAACGTGCCACAACGAACAATTTGGCTCATTTTCCTGATGGGAGCGCTTGGTGGTGCATTAAAAGTACTGACCATGACTTTGGGCGGAAGCATCATCCTGGGGTCATTTCTAGGAGCCATGTTGGTTGGTTTTATCAGTATCGGCGCTGCTCATTTCAGGCATTCACCACCTTTTGTGTTTTCCATTCCTGCCGTTATTCCAATGGTTCCGGGAGCATTTGCCTATCGAACCATGCTGGGAATCATCAAGCTTACAGGCAGTGTGGATAATGGGATTTTTGTAAAAACGATGGAGGCAACGGTTAACAATGGATTGAAAGCCGGTTTTGTCTTGATGGCATTGGCATTTGGTGTTTCGGCTCCCATGCTATTCAGCCGTCGTCAGTCTGCCAAAGAAATCAAAGTTCCACTAAAATTGATGAGTTGATGAAGACGTAAACTAGACACTTGACAAAAGGATATTGGATCCTTGATACGAATGGTGGTTGGTGGGTGCAAAATCTATGGTATCCCAATTCCCATTGCTGCGCTCTTCGTCCTTACCCTGAGTTATTGTTTTGAACCTTTGGGGCTGTTTTTCTTCTCCTTTCTAATTTCTTGTTTCTTATTGGATATTCAATATTGAATATTCTGCATTGAGAATTATGAATTTTTTGCTTGCCGCTTGTTTGTTCTCCGGTTTCATTTATTCAAGTTTAAAATGTATCTCATAAAAAATCCCCTGCAGCACGTTGGAAGCAGAGGATTTTTCATCAACATATTTTTGACCATTTATTTCTTTGGTTCAATCAGACCGCGGTCTTCCAGCATTGGTTGGATGTCGGGTTTGTGTCCGCGGAAATCATAGAACATTTTGTTATAATCTTCGGTATTACCGCGTGAGAGTATCATATCGCGAAAACGTTGTCCATTGGCACGGGTCATGCCCCCATTTTCAAGGAACCATTGGTACGCATCATCATCCAGCATTTCGGTCCATAAGTAGGCATAATAGCCTGCCTGGTATCCATTGCCCCAGATGTGCAGAAAGTAGCTTGAACGGTAGCGTGGTGGAACCTGTGGCAAGTCGAGATCGGTTCTTTTCAGGGCTTCCTTCTCAAAATCATCAACCGATTTGATTTTCTGGTCAGCTGAGATGGTGTGCCACTCCATATCCAAATCAGCGGCTGCCAAGAGTTCAGTCAGTCGATATCCCTGGTTGAATTTTTGCGATTTCTTGATTTTTTCAACCAATTCTTTTGGCATCGGTTTGCCTGTTTTGTAATGAGTGGCGTAATGGGCGAATACTTTCGGATTCAATGCCCAATGCTCGTTGAATTGCGATGGCAGTTCGACAAAGTCGCGGGCTACATTGGTGCCTGACAAGCTTGGATATGTTTGGTCAGCAAAGAAACCATGCAGCGCATGTCCAAATTCATGGAACATTGTGGTTACATCGTCATAACTGATCAATGCAGGTTCGCCCGGAGACGGTTTGGTGAAGTTGCAAACATTATAAATCACTGGTTTGGTACCGAGTAATCTTGATTGCTCAATGATGTTGCTCATCCATGCACCACCCGATTTATTGTCGCGTTTAAAATAGTCGCAATAAAACAATCCGAGTTCGGTACTGTCTTTGTCGTACACCGTGTAAACACGCATGTCATCGTTATACACTGGAATATCGGTGCGACGTTTGAATGTCAGACCATACAATTGGTTGGCGGCATAAAACACACCATTTTCCAACACATTGAACAATTCAAAATAGGGTTTGATCTCGCTGTCATCTAAATTATAACGGGCTTTGCGAACTTTTTCAGCATAAAAATTCCAGTCCCATGGCTGCAATTTGAAACCGCCTTTTTCCTTGTCGATGACTTTTTGTAAGTCAGCAGCTTCATTGCGAGCTTTGGCCGTTGAAGCCGGAATGATTTTCTTGAGAAAGTTTTGAACAGCCTCAGGTGTTTTGGCCATCTGGTCCTGCAAGTTCCAGGCTGCATAGTTGGGGAATCCCAACAGCTTGGCTTTTTCTGCACGAATTTCAGCCAGTCGTTTGATGGTTGCACGTGTGTCGTTTTTATCACCTTTTTCTGCGCGTGTCCATGATGCTTCAAATAATTGGTGACGCGTGTCCCGGTTTTCCAACGATTGAAGTGCCGGTTGTTGGGTTGTATTCTGAAGTGGTAGCATCCATTGATCTTTTTTGCCGGCCGCCTCTGCGTCCATCGCTGCTGTTTTAATCCCACTTTCAGACAGTCCTTCGAGTGCTTCTTTGTTGTCAACCACGAATGCACCAGCTTTTGCTGCAGCCAACAATTGATTGGCGAATTTGGCACTGAGCCCGGCTTCTTCTTTGTTCAACTCTTTCAACTTGGATTTGTCTTCCGACGAAAGATTGGCACCGGCACGTACAAATTCATTGTGGTAGTATTCCAACAAGCGAGCCGATTCTTTGTCAAGATTTAGCTCATCTTTTTTCTGGTAAAGGGTTTTTACCCGCTCATATAATTTGTCGTTGAGGTAAATGGCATCATTCAAGGCTGCCAACTTGGGGGCAACATCTTCTTGCAAGGCTTGTAGAACAGAGTCGGTATTTGCACCCGAAAGCATGTTGAAAACGCCATTGACCCTGCGCAAAAGTTCACCACTTTTCTCCAACGCAACCAAGGTGTTCTCGAAGGTTGCAGGCTCCGGATTATTGGCAATTTTTTCGATCTCCGCCCTTTTTTCTTTGAAGCCTTCCGCAAAGGCAGGCGCAAAATCACTGTCCTTTATTTTTGTAAAGTCAGGCGCGTGGAAAGGCAACGTGCTCTCGTGCATAAACGGGTTCGATGCCAAATCTTTTTCGTTGTCCATCGGTTTCTTTTGTGAGTTACAGGAGGCTAAAATTAGCAATAGCAATCCTGCTGTTAAAATTGAAAATCTCTTCATTGTTTTCAGTATTATTTTGTGATCAGTAAAGTTTCGACTTTTTGATAATCTTATTCTGAATTTTTAACAAGCAGGGAAAATACAATATTTTGATGATTTGATCAATGACAGAAGTAGTACTTGTCTATTTTCCAACAGAAAACCATGTTCTTAAATTATTGCAAAGGTGAAAAAGGGTTCCCGGTTGTGTTTTTGGAAGATTCAAAAAAGAAGAAAAAGATGGCACGGTCAAACAGGTTCCCGCCCTGTTTGGGGTGATTGGCTTTACCATTGCCAATATTTTCCCGATCACCTTTGGGATGGGCATCCAAAAACGACCGGAGACGGCCAATGAGATTTCCGGCTTGATGATCACTGGCGTGTTCGGTGGGACGGTTGTGCCCTTCTTCATGGGGCTTGCATCTGATGTCATTGGTTCGCAGGTTGGCGCAGTGATTGTGATTTTTGCCGGAGCTATTTATCTGATGTATGCTGCCTTTGCAATTAAGGTGGCCAAATAAAATTGACCTTGGATTTTTATAGGGGGTTAAGCAGTTCACAATTTGAGAACAAACGAAAAGCCCACTGATATTCAGTGGGCTTTGTTGTCCTGTTAGAACAATTTTTAAGCTGTGTAATATGCTAAAAAAACAGCGTTTAGATATAGTCGTTGTTTGCAGGGGGATGATTCGGGGATCTCATTTGAATTCTTTAAGAATGGAATAAGCAATTCTCAAAATCTCACTTTTTTTTCTTATGAGCCCTGTATCTTCTCGCTACGGGGTTAGTTCCCCGTCGCTCTGCGTTGTAATTAGTTGTCTTTGTGAATGAATAAGAGTGGATATATCCACAAATCGTATAATGTTTCGGTTCTGTTGTATCACTTTGTTTATCCAGCCAAATACAGGAGATCAGTATTCGATGAATCGGTTGACAGCAGTGTAAAGGATATTTGTCTGGAAATATCAAAACGGTATCAGGTTCATTTTATAGCAATAGGGACAGATAAGGATCATGTGCATTTTTTGCTGCAGAGTGTCCCCCCATATAGTTGTACAAAAATTATTACGATCATAAAAAGTATAACAGCGAAGGAAGTATTTTCGATACATCCGGAAGTCAAGAAGCAGCTATGGGGTGGGGAATTTTGGACTGATGGATATTTTGTGAATACAGTAAGCCGCTTTGGAGATGAAGCAACTATCTCGAAATATGTC
>DATFMO010000048.1:0-5798 GCA_035266925.1 Sunxiuqinia sp.
TCAGTCCACTTTCGTTCATGAAATGTTGCAGCCGGTTTATCTGCTGGGCAGCTTCTGCATAACTGTAGTCACTTCCTCCATAATCGGAAAACATTGGTAATTCCCAGTTTTGTGAAAATGAAGTTTTATAAAGTGCAGACAAGCTTTGGGAGGCTTCTTGATTCATAGTTTCTTCAACGTTATGAGCATTTCAGTTCAATCGTACACAATTACACCATCGTGTAATCGCCATGATTTGTCCTTCAATTGGTTTTTTCAATCCTTCTTAATCGCTGAACAAAGTTACGTCATTTTAATGGTCTAAAACAACAGTAGGACGTCTTCTAAATGACAATCTTTCTTCAACTTAAATTGGATGCAATGCTAATTTTTTTTCATTCTGAACAACCGTTTGTGAGTGGGATAAAATTACTGACAGTCAAAACGGTAGAAAAACGGACAATATTATCCGTTACCCATACTCATCCACAACATCTTCAATCGGCTCACTGATAAGACCTTTCACCAAGTTTCCCGTATCCGATTTTTATTATTTTTGCGGTTTGCAATTTTTATGAAAACTTAAATTTACTACCGTAATGAAAAGACTTTTATTGATCCTGTTTGCTGTTGCTTTGTCGGGCGTTGTTTCTGCTCAAAACATTCAGCTGCACTATGATTTTGGGAAAAACCGAAAATTATTCACGTCGACAGTTGAAATGTTCAAACCGGACAAGTATGGTTCAACCTTCTTCTTCATTGACATGGATTACAGTTCCGATGTTCGTAACGTTAACAATGGAGTGTCGTTGGCGTATTGGGAAATTGCACGTGCTTTTAAATGGAAAGAAAAACAAGCCATCATGCCACGCGTTGAATACAACGGCGGTGTTTTCAAACTTGACGGAGAAGGCGCTCCTTACATTCCAATTGAAAACGCATTACTAGCCGGTGTTGAACATACCTGGGCTTCTGCCGATTTTTCAAAAATATTTACCTTGCAAGCGAATTACAAACACATTCAGGATAAGAATGATGTTTCTTTTCAAATAACAGGTGTTTGGACGCTTTTAATGCTGAAAGGGAAACTGAAATTTGACGGGTTCGCTGATTTCTGGAAAGAAGATATGTTTTGGGGAACCAGCTATCGTTTCCTGACTGAGCCTCAAATTTGGTACAACTTCTGCCCGAACTTCGCGTTTGGTTCTGAGATTGAAATCAGCAATAACTTCGTTAAAAACGGAGCACAGGTGAATCCGACGCTAGCGATTAAATATACTCTGTAAATCAATTCGCAGTATATCATGGAAAAATTCTTTAAATTATCAGAAAATAACACTTCCGTAAAAACGGAAATCCTGGCCGGTGTTACCACTTTCATGACCATGGCCTATATTTTGGCCGTCAATCCCGATATCCTCTCTGCAACAGGTATGGACAAAGGAGCGGTGTTTACAGCCACTGCACTTGCTTCACTCGTTGCTACCTTAGTGATGGCATTCCTGGCGCGGTTACCTTTTGCCCTTGCCCCTGGCATGGGACTGAATGCTTTCTTTGCTTTCTCCGTTGTCCTTGGCATGGGACATTCATGGCAATTTGCCCTCACAGCTGTTTTTCTTGAAGGTCTTATTTTTATAGCGCTCACGGCATTCAACATTCGAGAGATGATCGTAAATGCAATCCCAACAAATATAAAACATGCCATATCGGTTGGTATCGGGCTTTTTATTGCTTTTATCGGTCTGAAAACTGCCGGAGTGATCGTCGCTAATGATGCCACTTTTGTAACCCTGGGTGACATCACGAAAAATACAGGAGCAGTCATCGCATTGCTAACACTGCTCGTTACGGGCGTTCTACTGGCATTGCGTGTTAAAGGCGCTCTGCTTATCGGTATTTTAGTAGGAACTGTTTTAGGACTTCCATTCGGAGTCACCCATCTTCCTACTTCTTTCGAAGTCACTCCACCATCACTTTCACCAATTTTCATGAAGTTTAAATGGAACCACATTTTTACCATGGATATGCTTATCGTCGTATTCACTTTCTTGTTTGTTGATATGTTCGACACCGTGGGAACACTGATTGGCGTGTCATCAAAAGCAAAAATGCTCGACGCAGAAGGGCGAGTTCCACGGGTAAAACAAGCCCTGTTTGCCGATGCCATTGGAACGACTTTTGGCGCCATGCTTGGAACTTCAACGGTAACCACCTATGTTGAAAGTGCTGCAGGTGTTGCAGAAGGAGGGCGGACAGGCCTGACATCATTAACGACAGCCGCTCTTTTTCTTCTGGCGCTGTTTTTGTCTCCCATCTTTTTGATGATCCCCGGAGTGGCTACCGCACCGGCATTGATTCTGGTTGGAGCCATGATGATGACGCCAATCAAAGAGATCAACTTTGATGATTTTACAGAATCAATCCCGGTTTTCCTGACTATTGTTATGATGCCGTTGACCTACAGCATTGCAGAAGGAATTGTATTTGGAATGTTGGCCTACGTCCTACTCAAAATTTTGACCGGAAAATTCAAAGATATTTCCGTTGTGATGTATGTTCTGGCCGTTTTGTTCGTCATTAAGTTCTTTATATAGAAGTCAACCATATAATCTACAAGAAAGGAAAGCTCCTCAAAATTCATTGAGGAGCTTTCTTCTGTGCAATACCTACTTCTAATGGAAGTTCTCTTTCAAGTAAGAAAACTTGTATGATCTAAAACTTATGAAATGATCGAATGAAAAAAAGATTCCCTCTGCCCCGGCACTGACGAAAAAAGCAATATTCTCTTTTCAAATTGAAATCGTAATTGTTGGTCTTTCTTAATTCTGGTATAGGTTAATTCCAGTCTGTAAACTCCGATAAGTCTGACCGGGGCAAAAGGACAATCTTTTTAATGATTTTGTTAGGTTAAACAAGTCTTTGTGAACTTTAGAAAAATGAATGCTTTGTTGATTTTTTTTTAAATTGCAGCGCTTCATTTTTCATCTCATTTACACTTTGTGGACTTTCGTAAATTAGTTGAAACAAATCTAACCCAAGCCTATTACCCACCCTTTAATTCTTGCTTACAGCGGGGTTATTGATGGGTTAACAAATGGGTTATTTTTCAAAATAAAATATCCATTCATGACAATGTAAGAACTGTTTTTCAACTATTTAGGGTGAAACAAAAAAATTAACCCTTTATGAATTTTTTTTGATTACGAATGAAGTAAGTCGTCAAAAGTCAACTCTAATTTCTCGTCGTACATTTCGGCATAAAGCGTCGCAAACTTCTCGTAGGTGAATTTTGCTGTGTTTAAATTGTCCTGTTTTACCAGCGCTCGTAGTTTATACGAAAGTGCCTGGTCGTTTACCGGATCAGTCATTAAAATCCGGTCGGCAAGTCTCAGAATCAATTCGCTTTCGGTATCGATATTCAGGTGGTGAATAAACTTCAGTAAATTATCAACGATGTTATTTCCAACATAGCCTTTGTTGTCATCCAACCAATCGTGCGATTCGTTTTTGAAAACTTCCCCGGCTCGAATTATTTTGTAGAAGTCCAGGTAAAATCCGGGATGCTTGTCCTTGTTATTATTCACCATTAATTTTTGACACTCCACATAGTCACAATACACCGATTTTGAAAAACTGAGTGTCCAGCAATCGACATTAAAAAGCACATCAACCTGATCCAGTTGTTCCAGAATGATGCGTAATTTTCGGATGGTCACCCCCCTACTGTTTTTGGCATTTTGATAACTCATTTCCGGCCACAGTAATTCGGATAACTCGCGTGTGGTGATGCCTTTCCGGTTGTGCTGTGACGAAACCAGGATCAGTAGAAAGAGCTGCTTGATTTTCGGGGTAAACTGGCCGGTGATTTCGTTTCCATCACGATCCACGACCCTGAAGTCTCCAAAAAGTTGGATGTAATTTTTATCCGGATAATCGCTTTCTGAATTTTCCAATTCCCGCAAATTACTGGCCGACAGAAACCTTTTTCGTCGATACCTGGCAGGAAGCCTAAAATAAACGAGGAGCAACAGGATAAATAAAATAACGCCAATACCCACCCAGGAAAGAATTGGATACCGCACAAAAACACCGCGGTTTTGTGCCAGATCGACCACATCTTTGCTCAGGCTCCAGATTTCCTCATCGCCCAACGTACGCGACCAAATCACCAAATCGTCAATCGATCCATTCATGTAAGCATTGCTATCAAAGCCCGACATACCAACATATATATTCTCGCGTCCTTTGTAAGCAGGATGTCCGAGTGAGCGACTATCCAACTTACCGTTGACAAAAATAGCCTGCTCACCTGTCAGTTTATTGTAGCGACATGCCAAATGATACCACCGCCCGGGTTCAATAATGGTTTTCCCGCGCAAGTCGTTGGAATAAAATCCAAAGTAGGGTTTGTGATCGCGGATCATCAAATGAATCGATTCCTGGTAAGAACTCCCTTTTGCGCCAATGATGCTGATATCTTTATCGTCATCTTCAACATTATAATCCTTGATTTTAACCCAAACAGAAATCGTAAAATCGTGGTCGCGAATATGAAGTTTTTCAGCTTTGGGAAGAATCACATGGCTGTCTTTTCCGAATACAGCAACCCTGTTTCGTTCCTGATCATCACGATATTGAACACCGACCTCTTCCCCATCGTATTGGTTAATACTGTAATCAGTAGCATCATTGTCAAAACCATAATAGGCTTCCAAATTTTCAGTGATTGCAAGCGGAATGGCAATAAAATGCTGTAGCTTGTCTTTTTTCGGTTCTTCAAACACAACCGTTTCAGGCTTGAAGCGGTAGCCCGGACTGTTGGGTGTCAATGTTAGTGTTTCACCCGGGCCAACCGGAAAACAAAAATTGCCGCTCGTTAAGCTGTTCATCCCTTTCCAGGTCACATAGTTTAGCGTCTGTGCATTAAACGTCACCGTCCCACGAACCGTTTTAAAGTCGCGCAGTTGGTACAAAACTTTCACAATCCACCTTTTATACTGATCTAGCATGATGAAGTTGGGCGTCTTTCCCGTTCCGCGCCATACATTTTTAGCATGTTCAATCAGGTATGGATTTTGCGTAGTATTAAAAAAAGATTTGTCTGGTTGCTCGACGCGCTTGGGAAAATTATAATCGTTAAAAATCAGCAGACTGTTTTTGGGATCACCTTTCAAAAACTCACCATTAAAATCAGGTGCCTCCAAAATTGAGAAATAGGGTTCCACTGCATAATCCCAAACGTAATGTAGCCAATCAGGACTACTGCGGTGTTCCTGCATGGAAAATACAACCATGCGCTTACCGGTATCGACCATATCTTTTACAGTTGGCCATTCATCTTTTGGATTATGAACATACAGATAAGAGTGAATACCAGACTTTTCAAAAACATCAGCCAGTTCGTTGGCATTGACATTGAAATCAAGAAACACCGTTAGAATTTTATCCGGATGACCTTCCAAATATTTTCGTATCGTAATAAGCTGATCCAGGAATGGAGTTGACTCGCCATTCGCTTTTCGAAGCATGAGCTTGTTTTTTTGCCGCTCCCACTCCAGTGAAAAACGAAAACCACCCACTTCGGGCAATAGCTCAGCAACCGATTCAGGCTCTTTTAACGTGGCATCAGTTCCCGAGAAATTTGAAATCACGAAAATGCTTTCGTTATAATGTTTGAAAACGACATCTTCTGCAGCCTGGGAATTATAAACGCCCACAAGAACCAAAAAAAGCAACATATAATATTTGAATCCAATCTTTTTCATCCGCTGAAAAAAGCATCCCTTTTTATAAATCACCAAACAAAGATAACAAAAGGC
>DATFMO010000049.1:0-3038 GCA_035266925.1 Sunxiuqinia sp.
AGCGTCGCTATTGAGCGAGAAAATGCATTAAAAATCCAGAGGGATGAAGCGATTGAGGAACTCAAGTTTGCAATATCCCAAATTCCAGCTCAGCAAGCAATGATAGAAACCAGGAAAAAACTTAATGAATTAAGATCTAAAGCTATGAGCGACGCTCAGCGAAAAGCTGTCACTGGTAGAAGATAAACGCTCTAATAATGAGTATAAGAGGAGGGAAATTGTGAAAATAAAACTTATTTTACTTGTATTATTTTTCTTTGTATCTGGGT
Source organism: Sunxiuqinia sp. (assembly GCA_035266925.1). Taxonomy (GTDB): domain Bacteria; phylum Bacteroidota; class Bacteroidia; order Bacteroidales; family Prolixibacteraceae; genus Sunxiuqinia. The sequence continues at coordinate 270 of DATFMO010000049.1, forward strand.
GCGCCTTTGGGAATAGAACAGATTATAGAGGTGTGTCAAACTTTCCGTTTAACTACAACGGTGAAACTCATATATTTATTGTTGCTCATGATGAAAGACCATATGTACTAAACAGGGATAAAAAACCGCAATTTGTAGGTCTTTCGAAATCTATTTATGGTATTCCATATAATGTCTCTACAGGGTCAAATAGACCGCTCGCATCAGATTTTGGTGAAATGATAACTAATACAATGAAAAACTATAAAATCAATGCAACACAAATAGAGCTACCATTCGACAAAAACACTTCCTCGATTTTTAGTAGCGAAAACCTTCCGCCAGAATCAAAGGTTATGATATTTCAAATAAAAGAATGGAAGACTGAGGCACATTTTAGAGTTGGGATACATTATAATATAGAGCTTGCAACATATAACAATTCTGGCAATAAACTTGCTGATACATCGATAAATGGGTTTGATTATTTCAACCAAAACAATCCAAAGAGGGCAAATTTAGCTGTTGCCTATGCGGACATTGTTGGAGGCTTAATAAACAACCCTGACATAATCAGTTCTTTAAATATAAATGGTCCTGAGATGATTGTTGCTCCATCGGTTAATCCTGAAATTAAACCTGAATGCACAACCGATCAAATATTAGCAATGAAAAACTCTGGCTTGTCTGATGCTCAAATCAAAAAAGCGTGTGAAAATTAATTTAGATTGCACAACAATGCAATTCACCGGAAAATTTGGCCTGCGGCCAATTTTCCGGTGATCGCAGCCGTTAGCATTTGGAAATGATCATGACAAAAATTGACTTCAAAAAAGAACTGAAGCACCTGTACAAACCTTCGGTCAAAACGGTAACCGCAGTTGACGTCCCTGAGATGCAATTCCTAATGATCGACGGCGAAGGTGACCCAAATACCTCAGTTGCATTTCAGGATGCTATTCAATGTCTATTCCCAGTTTCATACACTTTGAAATTTATGGCCAAACGTGGAGAAATCGGAATTGACTATGTCGTTCCACCTCTTGAAGGTCTTTGGTGGTGCGACGACATGCATAATTTCAATGTCGAAGACAAGAGCAATTGGAAATGGACATTAATGATTATGCAACCAGACTTCATTACACAAAGTATGGTCGAATCAGCAGTATCAGAAGTAAAAAAGAAAAAGAATCCCACCTTGCTCGAACAGTTGAAATTTCAAAAATTCAACGAAGGACTGTCAGCACAAATTATGCACGTGGGACCATTTACTGAAGAAGGTCCAACGGTAGAAAAAGTTCATAGCTTTATTCAAAACTCCGAGTGGTTGCGCACAGGAAAGCATCATGAAATATATCTGAGTGACATTCGAAGAGGAAATCCACATAACTGGAAAACTGTTATCCGGCAGCCATTTACAAAAAAATGCTAACAAGAAAATGAAGGCGGATGGAAAATAGCTGGGTGCTTCCCGAAAAACAAAACCAAATTGCGGTAAGTCACGCACGTTCGCGTCGCCACCGCTTATCTGCAACCGTTAGAAACCTTTCAACGAGGGTCCTGGGTGAAGGAAAAAGATATAAAGATTCTGTGGGGTAGATCTGGGAATAGATGTGCCATCTGTCAGGTCGAATTAACGCCCGATGGCGACAAAGAAACACTGGGCGAAATGGCTCACATTGTTGCTAAGTCAGGTGACGGCCCAAGAGGCGCAACTGATCTGCCTAGTGGCGAAAGGGATAGGTATCGAAACCTGATATTGTTGTGCCCTACACATCACTGTGAAATCGATAAGAATTTTCATGATTGGCCGGTATCTCGACTTGAAAAGATCAAGACTGACCATGAACATTGGGTCTCAGAACAGCTAGGAAATGGAAAAATATCGGTACGCGAACTCGACAATTCAAAATTCTTTGAGGAGAGACAAAGAGCATACATGGAGTTAGCACGAAACCACATTGCTCTCGTAGCCTCTCTTACTCCACTGAGAGTATCTGCAGGTCAAATCGACACAATGGAACCAGTTGTCCAGTCACTGTTGGAGAAAGCCATTATCCCTGGGAACGACATCGACCAAAAGGTAAATAGTTACCACACTAGACCATCGGAGTTTGGGCTAGTGAATGAAATTTTCAGGGAACTGCCAAAGAGAACCGGCCATTCGTATCATATTTTTGAATCGGGGCATTGCGAGTACTTTAATGAACTTGGATCTGATACGGATAGAATAACACAATATACATTAGAGAAAGGTGAGGACATTAAAGGTGCGAGTTTTGTCATTAGGTACACCGATGTTGCGGAAGCTATCGATCGAGGGATAACATGGTTGAGTTCGCTATGGGCAAACTTACTCCCCTTTGAATACCTAGAGTTTCGTTGCCAGGTTTTGAATTGCAAGAATAGCACTCTGTTCTCTTATGAAGATGATTGGAAGGAAGGTGTTTTCGGATACCCGACACGATCCGAATCTTTGATTTATTCAGATGTTCTGACGCGGGACACGGATTTTGAACATTTTTCTTTCGATGTACTTAGGTGGTTGGCGAAATGTTACGGACTGGTACTCCACTCCAAGTTAGATCTACATGGGAAGTATCGTCGACCTGTGACAATGAGATGATTAGTTCTAACCATGCTCTTACAGCGGATCGCAAAAAAACGCGCCCGCTGAAGAGCGCCGTTAGCTTCTTGAAAGGATAAAAAATGCAACACCTGAAATTTATCAGATTTATGATTCAACTACTGTCAATCGCAATATTATTCATTTTCGCGAGCAGTGCTTTC